>JANMQK010000182.1:0-5515 GCA_031370485.1 Acidobacteriota bacterium
CCGCGATCATCGTCGAGCCGATCCAGGGGGAGGGTGGGTTCATCCCGCCGCACCCGGAGTTTCTTCCGAAGCTTCAGGAGATTTGCCGCGCGAACGGCATCCTGCTCATCGCCGACGAGGTGCAGTGCGGGATGGGACGGACCGGGAAAATGTTCGCCCTCGAGCACTACGGCATCGAGCCGGACATGATCGTCCTGGCGAAGGGGATTGCCTCCGGCATGCCGATCTCCGCCGTGATCGCCAAAGACGACGTCATGCGCTGGAACGACGGGGGCCACGGTTCGACCTTCGGCGGCAACCCGGTCGCCTGCGCCGCCGCGCTGGCCACCCTGCGGCTGCTGCAGGGAGGGCTGATCGAAAACGCCGGGAAGGTCGGCGCCTACCTCATGGGGCAGCTCAAGGCGCTGCAGGCGAAGCATCGCCTGATCGGTGACGTTCGCGGGGTCGGGCTCATGGTGGGGCTGGAAATCGTGGAGGATCCCGCAAGCCGCCGGCCGGCACCAGGAAAGCGCCACCGCGTCATCCAGCGCGCCTTCGAGCGGGGGCTTCTGACCCTGCCGTGCGGCGCTTCGACCATCCGGCTCTCGCCGCCGCTCGTTGTGCGGGAGGCCGACGTCGACAAGGCGGTGGCCATCCTCGACGCCGCCTTCGGGCCCTAGCGGCGGTGCCTACCCGTCTCCGGGGGCGGCCGCCTCGGGATCGGGAGGGCCGGCCTCGGCGTACATCTCCTCGATCCGGTCGCGGTACCTCTCCTCGATCACCTTCCTGCGAACCTTGAGAGTCGGGGTGATCTCCCCCGCCTCCGGCCTGAACTCGCGCTCGAGGATCCGGAACGCCTTGATCTTCTCGTAGCGAGCCAGGCGGTCGTTGACCCGGGCGATCCGGCGGCGGATGAGGTCGACGATCCTCGGGTGGCGCAGCAGGTCATCCATGCCGTTGTATTCGATCCCCTTCAGCGCGGCGTAACTGCGCATCATCTCGAAGCTGGGGACAACGAGCGCCGAAATGAAGCGCCGCCGGTCTCCGACCACCACCGCCTGGGCGATGAACCGGTCCGTCAGGAGGAGGTTCTCGAGGTACTGGGGCGCGACCATCTTGCCCCCGGAGGTTTTGAGAATTTCCTTCTTGCGATCGGTGATGACCAGGCAGCCCCGCTCGTCCAGATGGCCGATATCCCCGGTATGGAACCAGCCGTCCACGATCACCTCGCGCGTCGCCTCCTCGTTGTTGTAGTAGCCCTTCATCACCGAGGGGCTGCGGGTGAGAATTTCGCCGGTCTCGTCGATTTGCACCTCCACCCCTTCTATCGGACGTCCGACCGTTCCCGGGCAGACCGTGTCCACCCGGTTGACGGCAATGACCGGCGAGGTCTCGGTGAGCCCGTAGCCCTCCAGGATGATGACGCCCATGCCGAGGAATACCTCAGCGATCTCGCGCGACAGGGGGGCGCCCCCCGACACGAAAAAGCGCAGGCGCCCGCCGAGCCGGGCGCGCATGGCGCGGAATACCAGCCTGTCGGCCAGGGCCTGCTGCAGCCGCAGCTGCCCGCGGATCTTCCGCCCCTGCCGTGAAACCACGCCGCACCTTCGGGCCACGGCGAGCCCCCAGTAGAACACCCAGCGGCGCAGGGGCGGGAGCGCGGCGCCTGCGTCGAGGACCCGGCCGTAGATCTTCTCGAACACGCGGGGCACGGCGCAGGCGATCGTCGGCTCCAGGTCCTGCAGGTCGCGCGGCACGGTGTCGATCGACTCCGCGTACGCGATCGTCGCGCCGCGGTACAGGTAGCAGTACTCCACCATCCGCTCGTACACGTGGGACAGCGGCAGGAACGACAGGCAGAGATCGCTCGAAACGAACGGCACCGCCGCGCAGCAGGCCGTCACGTTGTGCACCAGGTTCGCGTGGGTCAGCATCACCCCCTTCGGCACCCCCGTCGTGCCGGAGGTGTAGATGATGCTCGCGAGATCATCCGGCTGCACCGCGGCGACCATGGCGTCGAACGCCTCGGGCCGGCTCGCCGCCTCCCCGGCCCCCGACTCCAAAAGACCCGCCCAGGACAGTGTCCCTTCGGGAAGCGCCGCGGGCGGGTCCATCACGACACACCACCGCAACGACGCGAGCCGTCCGCGCAGCGACCGGACCGCCTCGAGGTGCGTGGTGTTCGAGACGATGATGGCCGCAGCCCCCGAATCGCGGAGCAGGTGCTCGATCTGCTCGGGCAGCAGGGTCGGGTAGATCGGGACGACGGAAGCCCCCGTCGCCAGGATGGCGTAATCGGCCGCGGCCCACTCGGGCCTGTTCTCCGACAGGAGGGCGACCCGGTCTCCTCGTGATATCCCCAGGCGCGCGAGACCCATCGCGGCATCACGGATGCGCCCGCAGAAATCGTCGGTCGGTATCGCCCGCCACTCGGCTCCGCTCTTGTAAAGCAGCTGGTCCGACTTGCGGTACTCGGCCTGCAGCTGGGTTGGGATGTCGCAGAGAGTGCGGAACTCCGTCATCTCCAGATCCTCGTTGGAGGCGGATCGCCGGGAGTCGAACGCGCGGAGTGTATCAGAGGGGGGCCGGAAGCCGGGAGGCCGGTGGAGGCGGCGATCGGAATCGAACCGATGAATGGAGGTTTTGCAGACCTCTGCCTTACCGCTTGGCTACGCCGCCCGGACCGGTTCTGCCTGACCCTGGGTCGATGGCGCACGATGATACAGGGCGCCGTCAAAGGGTGTCAATGCGCGCCTCCCGGCCGGCCCAGGCACCCACCGGGAGGCTCCCTTCGAAACAATAAGGCCGGCGAACGATGCGCCGGCAATGAGGTTTGGAGCGGGAAACGGGAGTCGAACCCGCGACTTCAACCTTGGCAAGGTTGCACTCTACCACTGAGTTATTCCCGCTCGCTCGTCCTATAAGGGGCCGGTAAACTATACCGACCGCCTCCCAGGACTGTCAAGAACGAAGCGAAGCCGGCAGCGCCGCGCCCCGGGGCCGCCGGGCCGTCTGAGACGAAGCGCCGGGGCCCCTCTGCGCGGTCTTCAGCGCGGAGGGCGGCGCGCAGCGAAGCGAGGGGAGGCGTCGCGTAGCGACGCCGGACCCGTGCCCGGCGGCCGCAGGGTGCGGCGCTGCCGGGACGCGGCGCTGCCGGGCGGGCTCAGGGGGCCTGGAAGGCGTCCCGGATCAGGGTCACCCGGAGGGCCCCGTCCGGGTCCGGGACCACCTCGACCACATCAAACCGGCAGGGACGCTCGGTCATCCCGGTCCTCATGAGGAACACTCCGGCGGCCCGGATAATCCGCAGGCGCTTTCTACGGTCAACCGCCTCGGCGGGCCAGCCGCAGGCGAGGGTCGAACGGGACTTTACCTCGACAAAGACCACCGTCCCGGCCTCCTCGGCGACGAGGTCGATTTCCCCCGCGCGGGTCCTGTAGCCCGTCTCCAGAATGCGGAATCCGAGACGGCGGAGGTGCCTGGCGGCGGCCGTCTCTCCCACGCGCCCGAGAAGGCTCCCGCTGCCATAGCGGGGAGGGCGCTCGCGGACGGCGCCCGCCGGGAGGGGGTTCAAGGGTCTCAGGCGCCCCTGCGCTTCCAGCGGACCCCCTGGGGTGTGTCCTCCAGCAGGATGCCGCGATTCTGCAGCTCGTCGCGGATCCGGTCGGCCTCTGCGAACTTCCGGGCGGCGCGCGCCTCCGCGCGGCTGCGGATGAGGGCCTCGACCTCCTGGTCGAGGATTCCCTGCTGGCCGAGCCGGATCCCGAAAATGCTTTCGAAGGCGGCGAGCACGTCCTTGACCGCCGCCGCGTCGTCCTGACCCGCGTTTCCGGCGTCAAGCGCGCTGTGCGTCTCCCGGACCAGGTCGAACAGGTGTCCCAGGGCGCCCGCCGTGTTGAGGTCGTCGTCGAGGGACTCCAGCATGCCCTCCCGGGCCGCCCGTGCTGAGGCCGTCAGGGCGGGGTGCCCCCCCGGCGGCAGACTCTGTTGCTTGAGGCGGAGGGACAGGTCGTCGAGTCGCTCCAGCGCCGCCCGGCTCTGACCGAGCGCCTCGAACGTGAAATTCAGCGACTTCCGGTAATGGACCGAGAGCAGCAGGTAGCGGATGGGGCGCGGTTCATATCCCCGGGCCATGAGATCGCGCAGCGTAAAGAAGTTGCCCCGCGACTTGGACATTTTCTCCCCGTCCACCACGAGGTGCGCGGCGTGCAGCCAGTAGCGCACGAACGGCTTCCCGGTCGCCCCTTCGCTCTGGGCGATCTCGTTCTCGTGGTGCGGAAAGACGTTGTCGACCCCGCCCGTATGGATGTCGAAGGTCTCACCCAGGTACATCATGTACATGGCCGAGCACTCCAGGTGCCAGCCGGGGCGACCGGACCCCAGCGGCGTGTCCCAGAAGGGCTCGTTCTCTCCGCGCGTCTTCCAGACGGCAAAGTCGCGCGGGTCTCCTTTCTCGTACTCGTCGGAATCGATGCGGCTCTGTCCCGCCGCCCCCGACGGATCGACCCCCGACAGGCGGCCATACCCCGGGAACGTGTCGATCTTGAAGTAGAGCGACCCCCGGCTCTCGTAGATGTGTCCTTTCTGCTGAAGCGCGCGCACCAGCGCCACCATCTCATCGATGTGACGGGTGGCCCGGGGGTAGACCTCCGCCTTCTCGATCCCCAGTGTTTCGAGATCCTCGAAGAAGGCCCCGGTGTAGCGGGACGTGTACTCGTCCAGGCTGACACCGTTCTTGAGGGCGTTCGCGATCGTCTTGTCGTCGACGTCGGTGATGTTCATCACCTGCCGGACCCGGAACCCCCGAAATTCGAGATGCCGGCGGAGCAGGTCCTCCCACAGGTAGGTGCGGAAATTCCCGATGTGGGCGAAGTCGTATACGGTCGGGCCGCACGTGTACATGCGGACCTCGCCCTCGCGCAGAGGGACGAAGGCCTCGAGGCGGCGGGTCAGCGTGTTGTAGAAGGCCAGTCCCATGGTTTCCGGATGCCGGGGCGGCGGGGCTTGACTTTATAGTCGCAGGGCCGCGGCTGTCAACGAATCGGGCCGGGCGACATCACGAGGCCCCGCCCCCCTGTGGGGACGGGGCCTCGAAGATGCGAGCGCGGTTATGCTGCCGGGCCGGCTAGAACTCGAACTGGAAGCCAATCTGCCAGCGGCGGCCGAAAGCGCGGGTGGAGTTGACCTGCAATCCGCCTCCTCGATCGGCCTGGAAGGGTTCGTAGGTGGTGATTCTCAGGACGTCCGTATTGAGGAGGTTATCAACCGACATGTACAGCTTCGAGTTGACGTGTCCGAGGACGAACGCCTTCTGGGCCTCGAGGTTGATGTTGTAGTAAGCGTCGTTGCGGCGGCTGTTCCGTCTTTCACCCTTGAACGTGTCGCTCCCCAGGGTGGTCTGCGTCACCTGCCCGAACAGCCGCCGATTCTGGGGGTAGGAGAAGTCGTCCAAGGAGAAGAAGTTGTTGACCAGGGAATAGGGCAACCCCGACTGCCACGACAGCACGCCTCCGAGCTGCCAGTCGCCGGGGAGGAA
>JANMQK010000223.1:0-28514 GCA_031370485.1 Acidobacteriota bacterium
GGGGTGCCGGCGAGCGAGTGCGAATGGGGTTCCCTCTTAGTTCGTGCGTATCCGAAATCGAGCAGTGTGAGAAGACATGCGTCATGCGGTGAGCTGGACACTGCAATGTTTCCAGGCTTTAGGTCGCCGTGTGCGTATCCCTTATCGTAAACGTACTGGAGAGCGCGACAGACTTGAACAAGCATCTGTTGGAAGACATGTGTTGATGCTACGCGGGAGGCCGATACAAAGTCAGTTCCTTTTACGTATTCGAGCGCCAGGTAATGTTGGTGTGAATCGATGGTTTGTCCGAAGTCTCTGAGAGCGACAATATTAGGATGTGTGAGCTTCGATAGCGTTTCCAGCTCGCTTTCGAAGGTGAAGGTTGCTGGCCCATGACGAAAAACCTTTAGAGCGACCAGCTCTCTCGAGGGGGAGTGTTCTGCGAGGTAGACTTCTGCGAAGGAACCACTGGCAATGTGCTCTAGGGGTTTGTATGCGGCAAATCGAGGAAACCTGTCCATGTCGTTCTAATTTAGGGAGGGGAGATAGGCAGTATCAAGGGGAGAGGTCCTAGTACAAAAAGAAAAGGGGCCCTGACGGGCCCCTGAACTGACAAGTATCCTCGAGTGCTTCTAGTTGCAGGGCGGGAACTGGCATCGACCCCAGATCGCCGAATTCGGTGTCACGCCCTTGAAGGGCTGGGAGCTGATGGCGCTGGAGGGTGTCGACGGGTTGACGCCGACGGTGGGTGTGCGGGAAGCGTTCGGCTGCACGCTGATCTGGGCGCCGGTGTTGAAGCCGAGCATGTTCAGGACCATGTCGAGTAGGCCCAGGCCGGCCGGGCGCTCGATGGAGATGCTGCCTCCGTGATTCGGCGCTGCGACTGACATTGAGGGACTCCCGATCAGAGCCACTGCCAGGATTGCTACGACTGCCGCCAACTTCGCCACATTCTTCATTTTCCTACCCCCCTCGGCCGTTTCGGCCATTAGTTGCTGCCGGACCGAAGAGCAATGTAAATGCCAATGTTGTAATCCGCTCCGCCAATACTATCGGAATTGCATGAGCAACAATGAGATATCAATGGAACAAAGACAAACAGCGCTGGCGTCCGTCGAAGCGCATTGGCTGCCCCCTGAGCCACGTGATACCGAGTAATTATGTAAGATGCTGTTTTTCAACAAGTTACAGACAGTCTCAGGGACCTTGGTTGGGACGCTGTTGAGACGATCCGATAACTCCATATTTATCAGTTTGTTACGTTGGTAATAGTCTCAGGTCCCCGGAATGAGACGGTAATGGGGGGCTTAAACTCCTGCCGCCGCCGTCGGCTATGAGGGCCGTGGACGGCGGGGCGGGGCGGGGCGCTTCGGGGCATCCTCGAACTGGCGGAGCTTTCTGAACATTGTCGCACGGCTGATGCCCAGGAGGCGTGCCGCCGCCTCGCGATTTCCACCAGTCGAAGCCAGGGCGCGCTGGATGTCCTCGCGCGTGACCCCGGTGTCGGTGCCGCGCGAGCCGGGAGCGACCACCTTGCTGAAGAAATCGGGGTCGTTCCTGGCGTCGTCGAGCGTGAGCGTGTCCCCGCTCGCAAACAAGGCCAGCTTGTATACCTGGTTCTCGATCTCGCGCACGTTCCCGGGCCAGGCGTACCGCGTGAGCAAAACCATGAGATTCGGGTCAACACGAAGTTTCGGTGTCCCGTTCTCTCGCGCCACCTTCCCGAGAAAATGGTCGACAAGCAGCGGGATGTCTTCCTTGCGCTCGCGCACGGGGGGCAGGTTAACGACGATGACGTTGAGACGGAAGAAGAGATCCTCACGGAACGTCTTCTCCTTGATCATCGACTCGAGGTGGCGATTGGTTGCGCAGATGATCCGCACGTCCACACGCCGGGATGCCTCCGAGCCGACCGGGCGGATCTCCCCGTTCTGAAGGACTCGCAGCAGCTTGCTCTGGAGGGCGAGGCTCATGTCTCCCACCTCGTCCAGGAACAGGGTGCCGCCGTCCGCCATCTCGAACAGACCCTTGCGGTTGCTGTCGGCTCCGGTGAAGGCCCCCTTCTGGTGACCGAAGAGCTCGCTTTCGAGGAGGGTGTCGGTCAGGGCGGCGCAGTTCTCCGTCAAGAACTTGCGCTGGTTGCGGGTGCTGTTGTGATGAATGGCTTGAGCCACCAGCTCCTTGCCGGTGCCGCTTTCGCCAAGGATCATCACCGGCAGGCTGGTGGGCGCAATCCGGGTCAACCCGGCGAATATCTCGCGCATCTTTTCGCTGCGCCCCACGATCTTCTCGAAGCCGTACTTCTCCTGAACCGCCTGCCTGAGGTACTGGTTCTCCTGCCGCGCCTTTTCATAATGACGGGCGTTCTCGATGGCGATGGCCGCGGAGTTTGCGAAGGCCTCGAGGAAGCGGAGGTCGTCCTCGGTGAAGATGCGGCCCGCCTCGCGCGTATCGACATAGACGGTGCCCAGGATCCGGTCCTTCATCTTCAAGGGCGCGCATATCAGCGAGCGTATGTTGTAGAGCGCGACGCTCTTGAACTCCTTGAACCGGTCGTCCGCCCCGGCGTCATGGGAGAGGATCGCGCGGCCCCGGCCCGCCTGTTTCACGATGCTGCGGCTGTAATGGGTCGCGTCCTTGATTGTCTGTCCCTCGATGTTGCGGCCGGCGACCTGCTCCATCTCGTCGGTCTCGCTCCGGTAGAGAAAGATCAGCCCCCGCTCCGCGCGCACGATCTCGATGGCCAGGTCCATGACCTTGTTGAGCAGCTCCGTCGGTTCGAGGATTGAGTTGACGATCTGGGAGATCTCATAGAGCGCCGCCAGCGTCTTGATAGGCGTCGTGGACGTCGCGATGGAGTGAGCCTGGGCGGCCATCGCTTCGGGGGAGAGTTCGGGGTCGTCGGCAGGCTCAGTTCCGGCGGCCGCGCGGGAGCGCGTCGCCGGCTCTTCGTGTGAGGCGCGCTGGGCCGTCTCCCTGCGGCGGGGCTCGGCATCATGGTCGTGTCGCACGGCGGGGTCCTCGATCTCGCTGCTGATCTGTCTGATGATCGCGTTTGCGGCATTGTAGGCGACGAGTGCTTCATTGCGCAAGCGCCGCGCCTCCAGGGCCTCGCCCAGCATGGCCTGCAGCCTCCATTGAAACTCGCGGAATCCGCCCTGTTCCGCGATCTGCAGGCCGGCCCTCCCTTCGCGATCGGCGTCCTCCGGCTTGCTGGCCGCCAGGGCGCAGCGTCCCAGCACAAGGTGCAGCCGCAGCCGGTCGTGCGCCCGAAGCGTCCGGGGCACCTGGTGGGCAAGGTGACGGGAGGCCATGCTGATCTCTTTGCGGTCCCCCCGCCGGGCCGCGACGAGCGCGAGGGTTTGATGCGCAAGGTGCATGATCCGCTCGTGCCCGATCTCGCGTCCTACCGCCAGAGCTTCGTTCGCGCGAGCGGCGGCATCGGCGGTGTTGTCCGTCTCGAGGACATCCGCCGCAAGCGACGCGAGCAGGTATCCTTCCTGAACGCGGGTGTTGAGCGATCGGGCCAGATCGAGCCCCTGCCGATGTTCCTCCTCTGCGGCGTCGGTGCGGCCCAACTGACACAGAGCTGCACCAAGCAAATCGTGCAAGGGGAGCAGCCCGGCGCGATCCCCGAGATCCTGCCGGATGCGCCGCTCCTCGGCGAAGGCCGCCAGCGCGAGGTCGAAGCGTCCACGGTGAGCCTCAATCTGTCCGAGTGTTGAAAGCTGGTGGCCGATCGCCTCGAGAGAGGTGTGCTCCCTTGCCCACGAAAGAGCGTCCTGGACCGCGGTCAGAGCGCCGGGGAGGTCTCCGGTCTCGGCCCTGAAGAGCGCGAGGTTCCCCAGGTAGCGTTGATACTCGAACTCGTATTGTCCCTCCCGGGCGGAAGCCAGCAGGCGCTCGAGAAGTTTCTTCCCGGTCTCCACGTTCCCGAGGCCGAGGTAGGCGAGCGAGGCATTGTTCAGGGCGCTGAAAAGCCCTCGCCGGTCGTCGATCGACTCGAAAATCGGAATCGCCTCGTTCAGGTACTCGAGCGCCTTTTGCGACTCGCCCCCGCGTCCCAGGAGTATCGCCAGGTAGTTGAGGCTCCAGCCGATCTGCCGTTGATTGTGCGCCGCCCGGGCGCACGCGACGGAGCGGGTCGCGAAGCCGATCGCCGCGTTCGAATCGCCGAGGTAGCTGGTCGCCCAGCCCTGGTAGCGCAGAGCCTCCGCCTCGCCGCGGGTGTCCCCGGTCCTCGCGGCCTCTCCCTGCATCTGTTTCGCGTGCTCGAGGGCCGAGGCATAGTCTCCAAGCTCCATCGATTCGACGAGCGCCAGCTCGGCCAACACCGTGATGCGGCGCGCGGTCGCGTCTTTCGGCAGGAGATCGAACGCCTGGCTGAGGAACGTGGCGCGCCGCCTCGGGTTGTAGAGCGACTGCGCCCTGCGCGCCGCCCGCAGCGCATAGTCCAGTGCCCTGTCCCGATCGCCGCCGGCGGCGAAGTGGTGGGCGAGCTCCTCGACCAGATCTTCGTCCCTCTCCCGGTATTCCTCTTCGAGCGCCTGTCCGGCGAGGAGGTGCAGTGTCTGTCTGCGCTCCGCCGTGAGGGCTCCGTAGCACACCTCGCGGATCGGGTGGTGCGCGATGGCGGCCAGTGGCGGTCCTTCGCGCTCTGCGTCGATCACGACCAGGCGAAGCCGGACGAGGCCCTCGACGAGGGTGGCGACCTCCGAGGCGGTTTGGCCAAGGATGCGCGCCGGCAGCAAGCAGGGAACCGGGCGGTTGAAGACGGCCAGGCTTTCGAGCAGGGCCATCTCGCGCGGGGTGAGCGCCGCGAGGCGGTCCGCCACAACGCTCGCGAGACTGGGCGGGAGGCGGACCTCATCGAGCTTCGAGTCTTCGACCAGCCACGCTCCGCCCCGGCGCCGGACCGTGCCGTCCTCGACAAGGGCCGTCATCAACCCCTCGATGTAGAGCGGGTTCCCTTCCGTCCACTGCGCAAGAAGACGCCCGAGCCGAGACGGCCGGCTTTCGAAGGGGAGCATCGACGCAATGAGGTCGACGATCTCCTCATTCTCCAGGGGGGAAAGGGGCGAACGGCGCAGGCGTGAGGAGGCGGCGAACCTGTCGGCAAATTTATCGATGGGGGTTTCCCCATTTTCCGAATCCCGCCGGCTGCCGACAATGAGCCAGGGGCCGCTGCCCGGCCTCAGCAGAAGGTGCTCGATCAGGTCTACACTTGCGGCATCGCACCATTGCAGGTCCTCGAGAAGAAGCACCCCGGGCCTGCCGTCGGCAAGCTGATCGAGCGCCGAGGCCAGCCGAAACAGGAACTCCACTTTGTCGGGTGGCGCCTCCGCGGCCTCCTGGGCAGCGGTGCCCGGAACACCGAGCACCTGGTCGAGGGCCAGTTGGTGCTCCGCGCTCATCCCGGCCGGAGGCGGGAGCTGGCGGAGCACTTCGGCGAAAGGCTGGAAGGGCACGCAGGTGCTCTCGTAGCATCGGCCGGTCAGGGTGCGGATGTCTGCGAGCTGCAGCCGGTGCCGGATCTCACGCAGCAGCCGGCTCTTGCCGATGCCGCTCGGACCGCTCAGCAGGGCGACGCGCGGGCCGTCCTCCTGGCGTGGAGCGGGGCGGGCATGGGCCGCCGCGAGCACCAGGATGTCGCTCAAGGTGGAATCACGTCCGATGAGTCGCCCAGACGCGACGAAACTGGCCCGCGTCTCGGGCGTGTCGAGCGGCAGGGGTTGGGACCGCCCGGCATTGAGCAGGTCGAGCGCCGCCTCGGCGGACGTCGGCCGGGCCGCGGGATCCCTCGCCAGGAGCGCCATCACGAAGGTCTCCAGGCGCAAGGGGATCCCGGGGTTCAGCTCGCGGGGATGGCGCGGCCGTCCCTCGAGGATGGCGGTGATGACCTTCCCGGGGTCCTCCCCCTGATACGGCAATTCCCCGGTCAGCAGTTCGTAGACCACGACACCGAGGGAGTAGAGATCGGTCCGGGGATCGAGAATCGACCTGTCGAATCGTTCCGGCGCGATGTAATGGACCGTGCCGCTCAACCCGAACGCCTCGGGCGCGGCCCGGGAACGGGCCAGGCCGAAGTCGACCAGTTTCACCAGCCGGGGCGGGCGGATGAGGACGTTCTGCGGCTTGATGTCATTGTGAAGCATCCCGCGGGCGTGGATGTAGTCGAGCGCCCTCAGGCACTGCACGACGATTTGTTCGGCATCGTCGAGAGCGCCTTTCCGGTGGAACGCGGCCAGGTCGTGCCCTTCGACGTACTCCATGGTCAGGAACGGCCGGCCGAGACGCTCGACCGACCCGAAGTCGAAGACTTCGACCAGGTTCGGATGGCGCAGGCGGGACATCGAGCGGAACTCGTCCTTGAACTTCTCGGCCGCGAGGGGGTCCAGGACGTCGGGCCTCAGGATCTTCAGCGCGACCAGCATGCCCCCCAGGCTTCGATCGCGGGCAAGATAGACCTCGCCCATGCCTCCTTCGCCCAGCGGGCGCATCACCTCATAGCGATTGTTGACGAACACGTTTCGTTCCTTCGGAAGGCGTCGCAAAATACTACCGAACGATGCCGGCCGCAAGCGGACGAGAGCCCATGGGACGGTACCCCTCGGGCGAAGTGTACGCCGGACAACCACTACGTGCCATCCGAGTTTGCGCTGGTCAGTTGACGGGAACGTCCCGGCGCCCCGAGAAGCGCTGGTAGCCCCCGCTGTCGGCGGAGGGGGCCTGGTTGGAGAATCTGCGGCCGTACAGACGGGCATCCGCGACGGCGAGCAGTGACTCGAGCGAACGGCCGTCCTCGGGGAACGTGGCCGAACCCATGCTGACCGTCACGCTCACCGGGCGGGCCCTTGCGACAGCGAACTTGTGGTTCTCGATGGCCCGGACGATGCGTGCCTGGACGGCATCTAGCCCCTCCCGGCCCACCCCCGGGAGCGTGACGATGAACTCGTCGCCGGCGTAGCGGATGCAGGTGTCGCACTCCCGCATCTGGCCCCGGACGGCGCGCGCCACGCCGCGCAGGATGCGATCGCCCGCCGGGTGCCCGTGGGCTTCGTTGATGGCCCCGAAGCCATCGATGTCGAGCTCGATGATACTGAAGGGGCCATTGCGGCTCGCGGTGCGCGTGATCTCGCTCTGGAAGCTCGCAAAGAGGAAACGCGCGTTCGGGAGGCGGGTCAGCGGATCGGTCAGGACGTTTTCCCCGGTCCCCGCTGCGGGGGACGCCGCCTCCCTCGACTCGAGGCAAGCCGCGAGGGTCTCGACCACGCGAGGATCGAACGAGGTCCCGGCCTCCCGGCGGATCAGGGCGATGGCTTCCTCCCGGGGACGCGCGCCGCCGGAGTCGTTTCCGGACTCCAGCGCGTCAAACCGAATGACCACCGCGAGAATCCTCGCGGCCAGTGGGATCGCTTCCCCGGCGATGCGACCGGGGGAACCCGTGCCGTCGAATCTTTCGTGGCGGGCGCGGACCACCCGCATCAGGGAGCCCTCTTCCTGGCGGATGCTCTCGAGGGCCGCCAGCGTTCCCGTGTCATGGAGAAGCGCGGCCACCCTGAGAACCTGCAAGTCCTTCCGGGACAGCTCCAAGAGCCTGCCCATTTCGAGCGCGAGAATCCGCGCGCGGGGCCGGCGCCCGGGATTCGTGCCCTCCTTCGCATCGAGCGCGGGAATCAGGGCCTCGACCACCGACAGGGGAAGGTCGTCCAATGGGTGTTCCGGGCGGCGGGTCGATTCCTGCCTCGCTTGCCTGGACCGAAGGAAAAGGAGAACGCCGGCCACGGCCAGAAAAGGGGGCCCCAGGACGATCAAGGTCGTCTGGAGCGCCTGTATAGCGGCCATTGTGCGGAAACCATCGGTCATGGAATAAAGATCCGGTCAATACGCGACGGAGTCCATGCCCGGTTTTTGGATCGCGCTGCCAGGATGCCCGCGTCGCTGAATTGACTGGGCGGCGGAACGGTGACGGTGGCGAGCGGGTGCTATACTGAATTTCCGTCGAGCGCCCTCCCTGAAGGCTGTTCGAGACACGCGACCATGGCTTCTCGCAGCGATAAAACACGCCATTCAATACCCGGCCCCGGTCCTCGAAAAGGGGCTCCCCAGGGACCCGCGGGCCGGCGCTACCCTGGACGCGCCGCCTTCGCGGTGGCCGGACTAGGACTTCTGGCGCTGCTCGCCTATGCCTCCGTCTTCCATGTCGGTCCGGAGGGGCGTACCGTCCGGACCTCGATCGGCGGAGGAGGCGCAGCCCTTCTCTCTCCGGGCTGGCATAGCGCTGTGCCTTTCATCCAGAGACGGGTTCACCTGCCGCCGGGGCCCATCGAGATCGAGGGAGAGGTGCCGCTCCCCTCGCGCGAGGGGGTCTCCCTGGCGATTCCCTTCCGTGTCACGGCGGAGATTGGCGACGCCCCATTGAAGTCTCTGCTGGGGTCCCAGGGACTTGGCGGCGATCCAAGGACGGCCATCCGCCAGGCCGGCAGCGCGGCCGTCATGGAGTGGGCCGCGGGCCGCTCGAACGAGTCGATTGTCCTGGCGGAGGGGGGGCGGGCCCTCGAAAAGGCCATACGCGACAGGATCGAGAAACTGGGCTTCGATGCCGTAACCGCCCGGCTTGGCGCGACGCGCGGCCCGGCGGAATTGCTGGCCACGGTCCGCTCGGGAGCGCTGCGGGATCGGGTCGTGAACACGGGGGCGCGCGTGGCGATCTTCGGGCTCGACGGCGCCGACTGGGAAATCATCGATCCCCTGATGGCGCGCGGCGAGCTTCCGACGCTGGCCCGCCTCAAGGCACGCGGGGCCTGGGGAAACATGAAGTCCATGAATCCGATGCTCTCGCCGCTGCTCTGGACCACGGTGGCGACCGGGAAACCCCCCGAAGAGCATGGAATCATCGATTTCCTCGTCCAAGACAAGAAGACCGGCCAGGCGGTCCCCGTCTCGAGCCACTGGCGGAAGGTCAAGGCGCTCTGGAACATCCTGGGAGACGCCGGGCGCAGCTCGGCGTTCATCGCCTGGTGGGGCACCTGGCCCGCCGAGGTCGTGAACGGCTACATGGTGTCGGATCGAGTCGCCTACAGCCTGTTCGGGTACAAGGCGGCCGAGGAGGATCGCATCGGGGCGACTTACCCGCCCGGTTTCTTCAAGGAGATTCGGCCCCGGATCGTCGATGACTCGAGCATCCCGCTGAGCGAGGTGCAGAAATTCGTCCGGGTGACCCCGGAGGAATTCCACGCGATGCGCGCGCGCCTGAAGGACGACCCCAAGCTGGGATACCGCGAGCCCGTGAATCACCTGACCAAGATCCTGGCGGGGGCGAAAACCTACCAGGCCATCGGCCTCGAGATCCTGGCGCGCGGCCAGCCCGATGTCTTTTCCCTCTACTACCAGGGAATCGACGAGGCCTGCCACCGTTTCGGCCAGTTCATGCCCCCCAAGATGGATATGGTCAGCGACGCCGATTACGCCAGGTACCGCGGCGCCGTGGAGGCCTATTACCGGTACCAGGATCACCTGCTCGGGGAGATGCTCGCCCGGCTCGCCCCCGACACG
Organism: Acidobacteriota bacterium; assembly: GCA_031370485.1. Taxonomy (GTDB): domain Bacteria; phylum Acidobacteriota; class Polarisedimenticolia; order Gp22-AA2; family Gp22-AA2; genus JANMQK01. The sequence continues at coordinate 9,538 of JANMQK010000223.1, forward strand.
ACCATTCTTGTGCTGTCGGACCACGGATTCCGCAGCGGCGGGGCCCGGCCTCCGAACGAGCCGTCCGACATCGAGGGCAAACCGGGACTCTGGCACAGGCGTTACGGCATCCTGATCATGGCGGGGCCCACGATCCGTCCGGGACGGCTCGACACGACCGAGCTGCCCGATGTCGCTCCGACGGTCCTCTACCTTGTCGGGATGCCGATCGCCGAGGACATGCTGGGGCGGATCATGGAGGAGGCGATCGCCCCCGAGTTCCGCTCCCGGTTCCCGGTCCGCACCGTGTCGTCCTACGAGACGCTCGGCCGCCCGCTCGATCGGGAGAACGACGTCGTGGCTGATAGCGACGTCAACCAGGAGATGCTCGAGCAGCTGAAGGCGCTGGGCTATGTCGCCGGCGATGCCCCGGCCGGCGCCGGGGAACAGGGCGGCGACTCGCGGGGCGCGGGGCCCCGGCAGGGCGGGGAGGAGGGCGCGCGGGCGCTGGTCACGGGCCACATCAACGAAGGCGCGCTCTATCTCAAGAACAAGGACTATCGCCGGGCCGAGAGCGCCGCGGCCGAGGCCCTGAAAATCGCCCCCGACCTGATCCCGGCGCTCCTGCTCTCGGCCCAGATCCAGGTCGAGCAGAAACACCACGCGCAGGCGATCGAGACGCTCGAACGGGTGGTCTCGATCGATCCGGTGAGCGAGCGGCAGTCGTACATTCAGCTGGGCAACATGTTTTCGGAGGGCGGCCGCGTCGACGAGGGGATCGACTTCCTCAGGCGCCAGGCACAGGCGCATCCGAAGATCGCCGAAATCCGCTCGGCCATCGGCTCGATCCTCCTGAGCCGGGGCGATGCCGTGGCGGCCGAAAAGGAGCTGCTGGAGGCGCTGCGTCTGAATCCGGCCCTCGGGGAACCGCTGACCGGGCTGCACAAGATCTACGGCGAGAGCGACCGCATGCTGACGGTCGAGCCGATCGTGCGCAAGGGGCTCCAGATCAACGACCAGTCGGTCGTGCACCACAACTGGATGGGGCTGATCTACCAGTGGAAGAAGCAGGTTCCGCAGGCGGAGCAGGAGTTCCACCGGGCGATGGAAATCGACCCCGACGACGGCGGCACCATGGCGAACCTCGGCGCTCTTTACGGCAGGACAGGGCGCCTGGCGCAGGCCGTGGAGATCCTGAGCCGCGCGGTGGCCAAGGAGCCGGAGAACCTCGAGGCGTGGGTGAACCTCGGGGCGAGCCAGGGGCGGATGGGGCACGCGCGCGAAGCGATCACGGCACTCGAGACCGCGCGGCGCAAGGGGATGAAGACCACGACACTCTACAACGCCCTGGCGCTCGCCTATGTTCAGGACAGCCAGAGGGAGAAGGCCCTCGAGTATCTCAGGGAGTCCCTGGCGATGGACCCAGGACAGAAGGACGCCCGGGATCTGCTGAAGTTCTTGACCCGTCCGTCGTGAGGAGGCGGGGCGGGAGAAGCAACAGGTCGGAGTAGAGCCTCCGGACGCCCTGTTCGGAGGGGCGTGTCGCCGTCCGCAGGGCTGCGTAATGGTCACCGTAGCGGTCGAGCGCCTCGCGGAATTCGTCCTCGCGCAGACCCGGGTAGCGTCCCGCGCGCGCCTCGCTCACGCTGAAACCCCAGGCAGCCCCTTCGTAGAAATGCCGCTCGATCTCGGCGCTGACCCCCTGGGGCAGGGGGAGCGACGTGGCGCCCGCCAGGTGCCGGGCATGGAAATACTCGTGATCGAGAAGGAGGAGAACCCAGCCGGCGCTCCGCCCCTCGCGAAAGGCCGCGGTGTCGTAGAGGACGTCGTTTCTTACTCCCGGTCCCGCGAAGGGCGCGCTCTCGGGGCGGCTCGGGTCGCCGGCCCCCGGGCGGACGAGGGCCATGTAGATCCCCCGGCCGCCCGAGGGTGGCGCGTCGTCGTAGGCGACGGGGCGCACCTCACCGATGTAGCGTCTGTAGTCGGGGCGCAACGTCACGAGAATCGACCCGGGCCAGGCGGCGAGCGCGCGGGGTCCCCCCCCGAGAGGTCCGGCCACGGTGCTCGGGCCGACCGTTCCGTAGAGCGCTGCCGCCACAACAAGACTGACCAGGATCACGGCGCGCCAGCTTTTGACCGGCGACTGCATGCTCCTTCATGTACGCCGAGAAGGAGGTTTCCTCAAGGGGAAATGTGATCGAAAAGTGGGCCGTGACCAATCCACGACAGGGCGATCGCGGGCCGTCCGAACCCCGTGTCTCAAGACGGAATGACCATATGCTATATTGACCGCGTGCCCCGGCGGATAGCGAGAGAGCGCGCCACCTATACCTCGAACGAGCAGATCGCTCGGAGGGTCTATCGCGCCCTCAAGACCCCGAGTGACATCGACCGCACCACCGACCCGATCCTCGCCTTCCATTTCAAGGGAAGGGACGACTACATCATCCTGCGCTGCAACAAGGAGCCCGAGGTCAGCATCAAAGGGAAGGGCCAGACCGCGGGCGAGGTGAAGTTTTTCGCGTACAGCGATTTCAAGGAGTGCCAGGAGAGGGACGTTCTCTTCAGGCTGAAGGATGAGCTGACCCTCATCGAGCTTTACAGCCGGGGGGCCATCAACCAGCTCACCTGGGAGTCATGGGAAAAGTTCTGCCGCTGGCTCGACGATCTCGACGAGGACGGTGTGCAGATCTCTCTCAAGCTTCCCTGCCTGGTCTATTCCGCGGTGAAGAACCAGCCTCCCTCGATGCAGAACTACATCGTCGAGGCGGTGAAGGCGGCCCTGAAACTCTCGGGAAACAAGGACCCCGATTGAACCGACGCGGCACCCATCCCCGGCCCCGTCAGGCGAAGGGCCGGGACGGCACGGCCCGGGCTGCAGGCGCCTGCATGGCGCTGGCGTTCCTGGCGATTCTGCTCTGCGCCGCCGTGCCGGCCCCGGCGCCGCTCGCCGACACCGTGGAGTTTTTCCCCGCTTCGGCGATTCGCCCGGGGATGGTCGGCACCGCCCGCACGGTGTTCGAAGGGGATACGCTCGAAGAGTTCAAGGTAGAGTTTCTCGGGGTCCTGAAAGGCGCCATCGGGCCGCAGCAGGACATGATCCTGGCGAGGCTGCACGGAGAGAAGGTCGAGTACACGGGTGTCGTCGCGGGGATGAGCGGGAGCCCGGTCTACATGGACGGCAAGCTGGTCGGCGCGCTGTCCTACAGGCTGGGCACCTTCGCAAAAGAGGCGATCGCCGGGATCACTCCCATCGCGGACATGTTGAGGCTGGGGGAGAATCTGCCGCGCGCCGGGACCCGGGCCGCGAATCAGGCCCCCGATCTCCTGGGCCCGTTCCTCGAGCGGCGATCGATGTCCGCCTCCGCCGAGCCGGGCCTGTCTCCCCGCCGGGCCCCGATTCCTGTCGGGCCCGGTTTCCCCGTTGCGGCCACCTCGGGGCTGCGGCCGATCGGCACGCCTCTTGTCTGCTCGGGCTGCGACTCCCAGGTGCTCGGGTACTACGCCCCCATCTTCGAGGCCGAGGGACTCGAGCCGGCCACCGGCGGAGGGGCCTCATCCGCGTCCGGCCCGATGCCGCTGCTCCCGGGGACCGCCATCGGGGGCGCCCTCATCACCGGCGACCTGAGCCTCAACGCCGTCGGGACGCTCACCCACGTCGACGGGAACCGGGTGTTCGCGTTCGGGCATCCGCTCCTGGGCATCGGGTCGCTCGAGATCCCGATGACCCAGGCTCAGGTGATCCTCACCTTCGCTTCGGCGGCGGGGTCATTCAAGATCGCCAACGCGACCGAGCCGATGGGCACGGTAATCGAAGACGGACTGACCGCGATCGTCGGCGAGGTGGGGCGTGTCCCTCCGGTGCTCCCGTTCAAGGTGAGGGTCAAAGGGTCCGGCGGCGAGCGGGTCTTCAGCTACGGTGTCGTCAAGAACCGCACCTGGAGTCCCGTCATGGTGTCCCTGGCGACGGCCAACAGCCTGGTCCGATCGACCGAGTTCCAGGCCGGGGCCTCCCTGGCGCTTCATTACCGCATCGAGATCGATGGGTACCCGCCCGTCGAGGTCGAGGATCTCTACGCCGGGACCAACCCCGGACAGCCGGTGCACCTGGCCGTGGCGAACGACGCCGGGGGACTGATGAACCTCCTCATCGGGAACCCGTTCGAGGAGCTCCATGTGCGCTCCGCGGAGGCCGACGTCGAGGTGCTGGAGGATTCGCAGGTCGCGACGATTTCCTCGCTCGGCACCGCGGTGACGGAAGTTCGTCCCGGAGAGCCCTTCACGGTCACGGCGCTCCTGGCGCCGTTCCGCGGCCAGGAGAAGGAGGTGCGCTTCGAGGTCGCGCTGCCGGAGGACACGCCCCAGGGGGACGTCCAGATCATCGTTGCAGGTGGGCCGGTGATCGACGGCCTCGATCGGCGCCTGCTCGATCGCCAGGTCGCCCAGGCGGGAAACCTGCGCGATCTGCTCCGGCTCGTGACCCGCCAGAGAACGAGCCACACGCTCTACCTGCGCGTCACGCGCCGCTCTCCGTCGGCCATTGTGCGCAGCGACATCCTTCCGGAGCTGCCCCTTTCCGTCTTCAGCGTTTTCAACAACCCGCGGTTGAGCGCCGATACGACCTTGATGTCCGAAGCCACGATTCTCGAGGTTCCGCACGACCTCGACCTGGTGGTCCTCGGCGGCCGCCGCATCGCCCTAAGGGTCAAATGACGAACTCGACGACGATGCTCCCTCGACGCGCTGCCGCGGCTTTCGCGGCCCTGCACCTGCCGGCCCTGCTCCTTCCGGCACTCCTCTGGACCACTCCGCTCCTGGCCGTGACCTCGCAGACCTGGAGGCTGCGCGAGAGGGAGGAGTTCGCGAAGGGCGAGCCCAAGGGCGTGTCGCTGGCGGCGGACGGCGCCATCCGGCTTTCCCCGATCCTCGACACTCTGTTTGAGTCGCCCCAGCCTTATGTATGGGCCCTGGCGCAGGATCGCCGCGGAGCGATCTACGTCTCCGGCGGAAACGACGGAGAGATCCACCGGATAGGGCCCTCGGGAAAGAGTGAATTGTTTTTCCGGGTCGAGGAGCCGGAGGTGCATGCCCTGGCCGTGGCGGACGACGGGTACGTCTATGCCGCGGGCTCCCCGGACGGACGGATCTACAAGATCAGCCCGGACGGCAAGGTGGTGTGGACCTGCGACACGGGGGAAAAATATGTCTGGGCGCTGGTGCTCGATCACGATGGACGCCTTTACGCGGGGACCGGAACCGAGGGCCGCGTCCTGAAGATCGACCCCTCCGGGCGGAGCCAGGTCTTCTTCGACAGCGCCGAAACCCATATCCGCAGCCTGCGCGCGGACGGCCAGGGCAACCTGCTCGCCGGCTCCGACGGGCACGGTCTGATCTTCCGGATCTCGCCCAAGGGAGAAGGGGTGGTGCTGTACGACGCGCCTCTCCAGGAAGTGGCCGCCCTGGTCCCGGGTCCCCGGGGCACGATCTACGCCGCCGTCCTGGGGGAAGGTCCTCGCGGGACGCCGCGCGGTGATCGCCAGGCCGCGATGTCCGGAGGGGGCGCGCCGGGCGCCCAGCCCTCCCCCGAAGGAGGCCAGGGGGCCCAGCCCGCCCCGGCCGTTCAGACGCAGGTGGAACAGGTTGTGCCTCTGCCGATGGAAGGGAAGGTCCTGGCGATCTCTCCGGACGGGTACGGCCGGGAGATCTGGTCGGGCAGCCAGGAGGCGATCCTGAGCCTGGAGATGGCGGGAGACGGCCGCCTGCTGATGGGGTCGAGCCAGAAGGGGCGGATCTACCTGCTCGACCCCGACGGCACGACGACCGAGGTTGCCCGCGCCCCGTCGAGCCAGGTGACCGTGCTGCAGAGGCGTGACGGCGCGGGGCGCCCGGGCGGGGGTCGGGAGAGTTCTCCCAAGCGGCGCGCGCGCGGCGCTGCGGAAGGCGATGCCCAGGACGGCGCCGAGCGGACCGAGGTGCTCGTCGGCGCGAGCAACCGGGGCGCGGTCGCGTCCCTGCGCACGGCGTTTCTTGCTTCGGGCACCTACGAGTCGCGGGTCCTCGATGCCCGCTCGTTCGCCTCGTGGGGCATGGTCTCGTGGCGCGCCGAAGTCCCGAAGGGCACCGCCATCGTCCTCAATACACGCAGCGGCAACACCGAGGACCCGGATCGCACCTGGTCGTCGTGGAGCGCCGACCTCGAGGACGGGGTGGGCGCGGCGGCCTCCTGCCCGCCCGCGCGGTTCCTGCAATGGCGCGCCGTGCTGAAGACACAGGACCCCGGTCGCACGCCCCAGCTTCGCGAGGTTGCCGTCACCTATCTGCAACGCAACATGCCGCCCGAGATCCGCAAGGCCGAAGTTCAGGCGCCGGGCGCGGCCATGCAAAAGGTGCCCGCCACGCCCCCGGGGCAGGGGACCGACGCCAAGAGTGGTCCCGGGGGGGCCGAAGCGGAGGGGGGGAGCCGGCGCAAGCCGCGGCCGCAGTCGCGCCGCTACTTCGAGCCGGGCGCCCGCACCGTCAGCTGGCAGGCTGCCGATCCCAACGATGACGACCTGTCCTACGATGTCTTTTATCGGGCCGCCGACGAGACGCGGTGGAAGAAGATCCGCTCCGCGATCGACGAGGATTTCGTGACCTTGGACACGACCGCGATGCCGGACGGCACGTACGTCGTGCGGGTCCTCGCGTCCGACGCGCCCTCCAATCCCCCCGGTCAGGCGCTGACCGCGGAGAAGCTCACGGAGCGTTTCGACGTCGACAACACGCCGCCGCGGGTCGAGGCGATCCGGACCGAGGTCCGCACGGGCTCCGTGGCCTTGAGCTTCAAGGTGGCCGACTCCTTCAGCATCGTCCGCGAGACGGCCTACGCCGTGGACGCCGGTGACTGGGTCGAGGCCGCCCCCGCAGACGGGCTCAACGATTCCCCGGCCGAGACCTACTCGGTGACCATCACCTCGATTCCCGCGGGGGAGCACAGCATCGTCATCCGGGCCACCGACGCGGCCGGCAATGTCGGCGCGGGCAAGGCGGTTGTCGAAGCCCCCTGAAGCGCTTCAGGCGCTTCCGCGGCGTCCCGGTACGCTGCCCTTCGTCCTCGAGCTGACCGCCTTCTTCCTTCTGTTGCACCAGGCGCGGCGCGTCACCGACGGCCTCGCCGGGCTTCCGCCCAGCCTGGCCACCGCGCTGCTGGCGCTGCCGCTCGCCCTCCTGCTGCGCTTCCTGATGCGCTGGCGGGCCTCCGATCCTGCCTCAGCCTGGCCGGTGCGCCCGCCGGGCGCGGCGCTGGTGGCCCTGGGAGTCTGCCTGCCCCGGAGACTGCTGCGGCAGACGGCCCTGGCCGCGTGGGTCGCGCTGGTCCTGGTTGTCTGCGAGTCCGCGTTTCTCATCGCCGTGGCCCTCCTCGAGCCCCCGGGGCTCGGCGGAGCGCTCGACCGGATCGCGGCGGGGGTCCTCGGCGGTCCCCTGGCTCGCGGCCTCGTCGTGCGGCACCTGCTGGGTCTCGGGGTGCTCGCCGCGGTGTGGGCCGAGGAGCTGATGGCGCACGGCTACGTGCAGGGCCTCGGGGTGCGGCTGTTCGGACCCGCCGGGGCCTGCGCCCCGTGGCTCCTGCTGGGAATGTCGCATGCGGTGAGCGGTTACTTGTTCGACCTGGGCGCGGTCGCGAGCCTGTTCTGGGCGGTCACGGCGCTCCTGCCCGGGCCACTGCTCGAAGCCTACCGGCTGACCACGGGAAGCATCGTGCCGCTGGTGCCCGCGCGCATGGCGGTGGATGCCGTCGTGCTCCCCTGGGCGCTGGGTCTCGGGGACGCGGAGCGCGGCGCGGCGCTCCTGGCGGGGGCGGCAATCCTGGGCGCGGCCCTCGTCGCGCTGGTGCCGCTCACGTTGGCGCTGTCCTGCGAGGTGCGCAGTCTCGTGCGCGGGATGGGGACGATCCTGGGAGACGGGCTGCCGCTCGGGATCCCTCTCGCCGCAGGACTGCTGGCGGGCCAGATCGGCGCCCACCTGGTTCCCGGTGACGTGCTCCCCTGGGTTGCCGCCGCGGCCTGCCTCCTTGTCGCGCGGCTCATCTAGCGGGCCGCCGGGTCAGTCCCGGCGGAACCAGTTGAAGAAGCGGCTGACCCACGAGTCGTAACCGCGGCCCTCGTGGTCGCAGGACTCCGTGGGCTGGGTGCCCTGGATGAAAATCTCGTCGACCGACTCGGGGCAGCGCCAGCCCGCTATCAACCCGGTCGTGGGATCGACCTCCTCATCCACCAGCCCCTCCGGCTTCTCCCACGATCGGCCCTCGTCAAGGCCGGAGCGGGCCAGGAACTGCCCGCAGATTGGGAGCGCCAGGGCGGACCCGCCAAGCCGGAGCGGGCGGTTGTTGTCGAACCCGACCCAGGACAGGACGAGAAGGTCGGGATTGAAGGCGACAAACCAGGCGTCGCGCCCGTCATCCGTCGTCCCGGTCTTGCCGGCGATCTCCCCCTTGACGCCGTAGTCGTGAAGCCCGGCGCCGGTGCCGTAGCGGATCACGTCGCGCATGAGGTCGACGGTCAGGTACGCGGCCTGCGGCGACGCAGCCTTGCTTGATGTCGGAGCCGGGAGAGCGACGGCGGTGCCCCCTTCGTCGAGGACCGCGTCGATCACGCGGGGCTCCGTCCGGGTGCCGAGATTGGCGATCGTCGCATAGGCCGAGGCCATCTCCAGGGGAGTCACCTCGAAGGTCCCGAGGGCGAGGGAGGGCACGGCCATGAGGGAGCTGGTGATGCCGCACCGGCGGGCCATCCAGATCACCTGCTTGAGCCCGATCATCTCCGCGGCGCGGATGGTCGGCACGTTGAGCGAGAACGCGAGGGCGTGCCGCGCGGTCACCGGCCCGCGAAACTCGAGGTCGAAGTTCTTGGGCTCCCAGACCTGGTCCGCGACCTCCATGACGAGAGGCGAGTCGTCGAGGACGGTGGCGGGCGTGAAATTGGAATCTCCGGCGTCCTGCGACTTGTAGAACCCGGCCAGGTAGACGAACGGCTTGAAGAGGGAGCCGGGCTGCCGGTGCGCCTGGGTCACGCGGTTGAACTGGCTGCGCTGGTAGTTGCGGCCGCCGACCATCGCCAGCACCGAACCGTCCGAGGGGCGCAAGGAGACGATCGCCCCCTGGAGCTCTCCGCCGGGCAGGGGACGCAGCTGCCGGTAGCCCTGCTCGAAGTTTCGCAGGCTGGTTTCGAGGATCGACGTGGCCCGCGCCTGCAGCAGCGGGTCGAGCGTCGTGAAGACGCGCAGGCGCGGATGGGAGCCCGGCTCCCGCAGGCCGAGCCGCTTCAGCTCGTCCGCGACGTACTCGACGAAGTTGGGCGCCTGCCGCACGTCGGCGGGCGGCTCGTTGCGCAGGCCGAGCGGGCGCGCCGCCGCCTCGCGATAGGCGTCGTCGGTGATGAACCTCTCGTCGCGCATGAGGCGCAGGACGAGATTGCGCCGCTCGAGGGCGGCCTGGGGATTGCGGTAGGGATGGTAGCGGCCGGGGGACTGGATGAGACCGGCGAGCAGCGCGGACTCGTCGAGATCCAGGTAGCGCGCGTCCTTGCCGAAATAGTGCCGCGACGCGGCGCCGATGCCGATGATCGAGATCGGCCCCCGCTGGGCCAGGTAGATCTGGTTGAGATAGCGCTCGAGGATCTCGGGCTTGCCGCGGAAGGCCTCGATCCCGAACGCGGCCAGGGTCTCCCAGATCTTGCGGGTCCAGGTCCTCTCGGTAACGTTGGCGTAAAGGTTCTTCGCGAGCTGCTGCGTGATGGTGCTGCCGCCCTGGACCACCTCGCCGCGCTTGACGTTGGCGAAGAACGCCCGCAGGACCGCGCGCGGGTCCACGCCGAAGTGGTGCTTGAACCGGCGGTCCTCCACGGCGATGACCGCCTCGGGGAGCCATTTCGGAAGGTCCTCGAGAGCGACCGGGATCCGGTCTTCGTTGACGTCGCCCGACAAGAGCCCGAGCGGCTCGGGCTCGATGCGGACCGCCTGCAGATCCTGTCCGGTGGCCGCGTTCTCGATCCCCGCCACGCGCCCGAAGGAGATTCGCAGGCGCACCAGGGTCGCATCGAACCGGCCGTCGGGATAGTCGAACGCGTTGAGGTTGATGTCATAGCCGCGCAGGCGGCGGGTGAACTCGCCCGGCGTCGCCGGGTGTCCCTTCCCCTTGCGGTATCCGAGGCGGGCCAGCCGTTCCTCGAGGTCGGCGCGTTCGATCGCCAGCCCCGGGGTCAGCGTGAAGGGCGCGGAATAGATGCGGGCCGGCGAGCCGTCGGGGAGAAACGCAAAGCGCAGGTTGGCGTCGACGAAGGCCACCGTGAGGATGCCGGCGAACCCCACCAGCAGGACCAGCGCCAGCCTGAGCGCGAGCGTTCGCCAGCGGCGGCCTGGAGGTTGCGCGCGCCGTCCGTCCGTGCCGACCCGCATGCTGCCCATGGATCTCCTCGATCGCCGGCGCCCGGTGCGCGCCGGAATCGGCAAAGGCCTAGGGTAGCACGCCGTCTCCCGGGATCAGGAATCCTCGGGCGGGTCCCGTGGCGGGAGAGTGTCCTCGTAGGAGGCCTTGAAGATGGACGAGAGGTCACCGTCGAGGATGTCGTTGGGCATCGAGGCGCGGTCCAGGATCACCTTGTTGCGGGAGACTTGCTTGGCGCGGTAGAGAGCGTCGTCCGCCGCCTTGACCAAATCGGCCTCGGTGTGGACCTCGCGGTTGGCCGGAATCGACGCGAGCCCCGCGCTGACCGTGACGCGGACCAGGAACTCCTTGTAGCGGTAAACGTGCTCCTCGGTGGCCTTGCGCACCCGCTCGGCCACGATGGCGGCCCGTATGCCATCGGTATTCGGCAGGATCATCAGGAACTCTTCGCCGCCGAATCGGCCGACGATGTCGATCTCCCGGGCGTTCTGCATGATCAGGCTGCCGAATTCCGCCAGCACCTTGTCCCCGCAGTCGTGCCCGTACTTGTCGTTGACCTGCTTGAAATGATCGAGGTCGAGCATCATGACCGAGAGGGGTGCGCCGTAGCGCTGGGCCCGCTTGAACTCCTCCGACAGCCGCCTCTTGAGATAGCGATCGTTCAGGAGGTTGGTCCGGTCGTCGGTGACCGACAGCTTGAGCAGCTTCTCGTTCGCCTCGCGCAGCTGCCGGTTGGCGCGTTCGAGCGATGCGTAGATGTACCTCTTCTTGAGGGAGGCGCGCACGACCGCGTTCAGCTCGTCGAAGTGAAACGGCTTGACGATGAATTCGTCCGCGCCGCTCCGGAGCGCCTCCACCTTGCTCGCGACATCGCGCTTCACGGTCATCACGATCACGGGAATGGTGGACATGACGCGATCTTTCTTCACGGCGCGAATCACCGCCAGGCCGTCCGGCGGAGGGATCAGCAGATCGAGCAGGATCAGATCGGGGCGTTCTGCGCCAATCCGTTTCATCGCCTCGATGCCGCTCGTGGCCTTGAGGACGTCGTACCCCTCCATGGATAGCCACTCGGCGAGCAGTTCGATGCCGTCCCGGTCGTCGTCGACGACAAGGATGCGGAACTTGCGTGTGGGGGGCGCCGGCCTTCCGGCCGGACGATTTTCGGGCCCTGCCTGCATGGCGGCCCCCGGGGATCCCGAGGGTGTCTCCTTTCCCCTGGCGGCTGTGTATTCTATACCACCGAAAAATCGCTCATGCAACGTGAAATCCACGTCTATCAAGGGGTTCCAGCGATACGGCGTCAGCGGGACGTCGGCCTCGTCAAGGCTCAGGCGGTCGCGGCGCTCCAGCGTCACCCCCGCCCCAGGCGGAGAAATAGGCGGAGTGCTTCTTGAAGGCGTCGAAGATGGCGTCGTTGTCGAGGCGGGTCACGTTGAACGCGGCGAGAGTCGGCAGCCAGTCCGGCTTGGGGACTCCGGAACGCAGGGTGATGAGGGCCCTGTCGCCCTGTGCGATCTCGTACGCTGTCTCGGTCGCGAGCATGTAGGCGAGAAGGCCCTTGGCCTGCTCCGGGTGGGGAGCGTGCGCGAACAGGAGCGTGACTTGCGGAATCATGAACGCCTCGAGGGTGAGGCGCGGGTAGGTGATATGCAGCGGCGCCCCTTCGCGGTTGGCGCGGATGGACAGATCGAGGTCGGTCACGCCCCAGGGGCTTTCGCCCGAGGCGACCCGCTTCACGACCTCCGCCTCGTTCTCGACGACGCGATTCCCCCGCGCCACGACCTCGTCGAAGAAGGAACGGGCGGACTCCGGGCCCCGCACGGCGAAGAGCGCGGCGGCGGCGAAGGCGGAGCTGCCGTACCCGATGCGGGACACGACCCCCTTGCCGCCCCATGGCGGAAGGAGGAGGTCGCTCATGGACTGCGGCGCGTTGGGCCGCTCGACCAGGTTGCTGTTGTAGATGATCACCCTGGGATTGACGGCGAACCCGATCCAGCGGAACCGCGGGTCGACGTACTGGGACGGCACCGCGCGCGCGGCTACGGGCCGGAACGGGACCGCGAGTCCCCGGCGCGCCAGGTCGATCGCCGGGAGCGGTGTGGTTCCCCAGAAGATGTCGGCCCGGCCCGCGGCGGCCTCCTCGGCGACCCGGACGAGGAACTCCGGGCCGGCGCGCTCCGCGTAAACCGGCTGCACCTCCACCCCGGTCTGCTCGCTGAAGCTCTTCAGGATCGGGCCGGCGATGCTCCTCGGAGCCTCGACGTAGGCGACGACGGTCCCCGAGGCCGGGAGGGTGACGGTTTCTTCCGGGGGGAGAGGGACCCCCGGGGCGCAGCGGCACGGAGCCGCGGCGAGGAGGGCGAGGCCGAGAACGTTGCGCCAAGCGGACACGTGGGCACTCTAGCAGCCCCTCGCCGGGAAATCCAAATCGGGAATCCTTCCAGGTCTGGTTGGCTTGGATTAGAATAGCGGCCTCATGAGCGTCATCGATCCTCTCAAGAAAGGGCTTGATCGCCAGCGTTTCCGGACGATCGAGCCGGTCGCACCCGCGTACGGTGAGGAACCCTCCTCTCCCGAAGCGAAGACCCCGCCGGCCCCGAAGTGCGACTACCGCCCGCCGGACGCCGACTTCTACTGCTGGAAATTCGGCGTCTGGTACAACCTTATGGATTGCTGCTACCGCCACGCCCGGCGCACGTTCTCCGGCTGCGCGGGGTGCGGGCAGGGCAAGAACAACCTTAGGGCCAACGTCGACCGCTATCACGACCTCGGCCTCCACAAGGACCGTCCCTTCGCACGCTGAAAAACGAACGCGCACAGGTCCGGAGGCCGCCGCGGATAGGTCAGGCCCGCCCGGCGCCCACGCGGCGGCGCGTATAATGGTCGCCCGCTCGTGGAGCGCTGGAGGTTGGATGACGTTTCAGGGCTCTCGAATTGCCATAGCCAAAGTCGCGGCGGCCGCGGCCATCGTGGCGGCCGCCGTCCTGTCCGGCCGGATTGCGGCGGCCGGCGGTTCCGGGGACAAGGCGGGGTCCGACGAGACAATCCACGCCAACAACCGCGGCGCGGCCCTGATGGAGCAGTTCAAGCACACGCAGGCGATCGAAGAGTTCGCCAAGGTCACGGCCGGGGCACCGCGGTGGGCTCCGGGGTTCGTGAACCTCGGGCTCGCATGCTTCTACGCCCGTGAGAACGACCGGGCCGAGGCAGCCTTCCGCGAAGCCATCCGTCTCGATCCCGCATTGCCCCAGGGCCACTACGGCCTGGCCACGCTTCTCAAGGCGCTGGGCCGTGGCCCCGAGGCGATTGCCTCGTTCGAGCGGGTGCGCGCGCTCGACCCGGGAGACCCAGACGTCCTCTACAACCTCGGACTCCTCGAAGCGCGCCAGAGGGAGTTCAAGACGGCGCTCGACCATCTCCAGAAAGCGCGCCAGATCGATCCCAACAGCATATCGATCCGCTACCAGCTCGCCCGCGCCCTGGTGCAGTCCGGGCAGGCGGAGGCTGGGCAGAAAGAGATGGCGGAATACCAGCGGCTCGCCGGCAACGCGCGGTTCGCGGTTCCGACCGGCAACCAGTATGGCGAAGCGGGACGTTATGCCCTCGTCATAACCGACTACGGAAAGCTCGCCGGGCCTCCCCCTCCCGCTCCCCCGGTGAAGATCACCTGGAAGGACGTCACCGACGCGACCGGGATCTCGTTCCGCCACGGCGGTCCCGGCGGCGATCCGGAAGTGTCCTCTCCGGCGGGGATGAAGGATTCCAAGGCGTGGGTCGCGCGTCATGGCTCCGGTGTGGCCATCGGGGATATCGACGGCGACGGCATCGCGGACATCGTATTCGCCAACGCCTCGGCGGACGGCAAGGCGCGCGCCGCGCTCTACCGCGGTCTGGGGAACTGGAAGTTCGAGGACGTCACCCGGCGGTCGGGGGTCGCCTTCGAGGGCGCGGGCATGTCGGCGACCCTGGCCGACTACGACAACGACGGGGACCTCGATCTCTACCTGACGCGCCTCGGGGGAAGCGCGCTGTACCAGAACCAGGGAAAGGGCATCTTCAAGGACGTCACCTCAGCCGCCGGGGCGGCAGTCAGCGGGTTTCCTGCCGGTGCCTCCTGGGCCGATGTCGATCACGACGGCGACCTCGACCTGTTCGTGTCGCGGCTGCCCGTGCCGGGGAGCGACGGCCCGGTCGCGGCGGTTCTGCTGCTGAACCGCGGCAAAGGGTCCTTCAAGGAGGCCACCCGCGACCTGGGGATGGCCGGGCCGGCGCGAGGTTCAATCGGGGCGGTGTTCAGCGATTTCGACGCCGACCGCGACATCGAGGCGGTGCTTTCGTCCGCGGGGGGGCAGGACGCTCTCCTCGACAATCGCCGCGAGGCCGGTTTCGCAGACAGGGGGCATGACGCAGGTCTCGCGGCCGGCGGCGCCGGTCGAGGCGTCTCCGCCGGGGACCTGGACGGGGACGGCCTGGCCGACCTGTTTTTCGCCGCCGGGCCGCGCGGGGAGAACCGTCTCTATATCAACAGCCGATCGGGCCGGTTCACCCCCCGCGATCTCCCGCGACCCGCGGGGGCCTCGTCTTTCGGGGCGGCACTCCTCGACGCCGACAACGATGGAGACCTCGACCTGTTCGCGACCGGAAGCGCCGATCTCTTCTACCTCAACGACGGGAGCGGGCGGTTTACGGACGCGACCGCGGAATCCCGCCTCGATGCGGTCAAGGTGCAGGATGGCCGGGCCGTGGCCGCGGCGGATCTCGACGGGGACGGCGACCTCGACCTGGTCATCACGCAGAACGGCGGGCCGCCGATCCTGCTGCGCAATGACGGAGGCAACGGCAACCGCTGGCTGGATGTCGCGCCACAGGGTCTCAACAGCAACCGCGGCGGCATCGGCGCGAAGATCGAAGTCCAGGCGGGCGCCGCCTGGCAGCGCCGGGAGCTCCAGGCCGGGTCGGGCTACATGTCGCAGTCGCCGGCGCGGGCCCACTTCGGGCTGCGGCAGACGGCCCTCGTCGACTTCGTGCGGCTGGTGTGGCCCGGAGGCGTGCTTCAGGCCGAGATGGACGTTCCGGCGGGGCAGACGCTCGAGCCGCAGGAGCTCGACCGCAAGGGATCCTCATGCCCGCTCCTGTTCGCGTGGAACGGCGGCCGGTACGGCTTCGTGACCGATTTCCTGGGAGTGGGAGGGCTGGGAACCTGGCTCGCCCCGGGTGTTTACGGCAAGCCCGACCCGGACGAGTACGTCAAGATCGAACCCGAAACCCTGCAGCCGACCGATGGAGCGTATCTCCTGCAGGTCATGGAAAACCTCGAGGAGATAACGTACCTGGACGAGGTGAAGCTGATCACCATCGACCATCCGAGGGAGATCGAGGTCTACCCGAACGAGAGCTTCGGGGCAAAGGAGCAGGCGCCGCACCGTTTGTACGCGATCGCCAGGGACGCGCGGATCTTCCCCGCCAGGGCCAACGACGACAACGGCCGCGACGTCACCGAGAGGCTGCAGCGCATCGACCGCATCTATCCCGACCAATTCAGGCTGCACCGCCTGGCCGGGTTCGCCGATATGCACAACCTCACGCTGGAGTTCCCGGGCAATGTGGCGGGCCAGGAGGGCCTGGTGCTGTTTCTCTACGGCTGGGTCGATTACGAATATTCGTCGAGCAACTTCGCGGCGCACCAGGCCGGGATCGCGCTGGCACCGCCGGTCCTGGAGATCGAGGGGGAGGACGGGCTGTTTCACCCTGCTATCGATCCGATGGGGCTTCCGGCCGGCATGCCGCGCATGATGACCGTCGATCTGAGGTCGCTGGGACGCCTGCGCTCGCCGAAGATGCGCCTGCGCACCAACATGCGTATCTACTGGGACCAGATCTTCCTGGCCCGCCCGCTCGGTGAAGAGGAGGCGTCCGCGAAGATTACGGTCAACGAGATCTCGAACGGCGCCGCGCACCTGCACCGCCGCGGTTTCCCGCGCGAGTACAGCCCGGACGGCCGCGAGCCGAAGATTTATGACTACGGGATCGTCGACAATACGCAGCCGTTTCGCGTCACGACGGGGGACTACACGCGCTTCGGGCGGGTGACCGACCTTTTGGCGCGGACCGACGACAAGTTCGTCATCTTCGGCCGCGGCGAGGAGATCACCCTGGAGTTCCCGGTCAAGGGGCTCCCCAAGGTGCCACGCGGCTCCGTGCGCAGCTTCCTTCTTTATGCCAACGGCTACTGCAAGGACATGGACCCGCACACAGCGTTCGGCGAGACGGTCCTGCCGCTGCCGTCTCACGCGATGTCGGCCTATCCCTACCCGGATGGCGAGTCCTATCCCGACGACGCGGAGCACCGCGAGTACCGCGCCACCTACAATACGCGCCGGCTCGAGGGGCGCTGAGACCTACGTCCATGGCTGCCGCGATCCTGACCGAGGACCTGGCGAAAATCTACGTGAAGCGCCGCTCGCTGCGGGAGATGGCGCTGCGACCGTTCGCCAGGGCGGAGCGCGTCACGGGGCTCGAGAGAGTGAGCCTCGACATCCCTCACGGCGAGATCTTCGGCCTCGTCGGCCCGAACGGGGCCGGAAAGACGACCCTTCTCAAGATCCTGGCCTGCCTGATCCTCCCGACGGAAGGACGCGCGGTCGTGGATGGCGCGGTCGTGGGGACGGACGACGAGGCGGTCAAGCGGTCCATCGGGTTCGTGACGTCCGACGAGAGGTCGTTCTACTGGCGCCTGACGGGCGAGGAGAACCTCCGCTTCTTCGCCAGGCTGTATGGCCTCGATCTCGAAGCGGCCCGCAGGCGGACGACCAAGCTACTCGCGGCCATGGACCTCGGCGCCGTCGCCGGAATGCAGTTCATGAACTACTCGTCGGGGATGAAGCAGCGGCTGGCCATCGCGCGGGCGTTGCTCCACGACCCGCCCATTCTCTGTCTCGACGAGCCGACCCGTAGCCTCGACCCGATCGCCGCGAAACATCTGAGACGCTTCGTGAGTGAAAGCCTCAGCGCGCAACAGGGCAAGACGGTCCTTCTGGCGACTCACAACCTTCAGGAAGCGGAAGAGATGTGCGGCAGGCTGGCCGTCCTCGATCACGGCCGTGTGCTCCGGCAGGGGAGCCTGGCGGAAATCACCGCCGGCCTGCCGGGTCGGGACAGCTACGTCCTGACGGTCGCCGGGCTGGGTGCGATCCCGGCCGACGCGAGATGGTCCGTGGAGGTGGACGGCAAGCGGGACGGCCTGGCGCGCGTGAGCGCCACGGTCGAGCGCGGCGGCAAGGCGCTGTCGGATTTCCTGCGGGCAATCCTCGACGGGCAGGGGACCATCGTGTCCTGCACGCGCCGCGAGCCCAGCCTGCAGGAGGTCTTCGACCTGATGGACGCGCCCCCGAAGGAGGCGGGACCTCGATGAAGACGCTCGGCACCCTCCTTGCCTTCCTCAAGCGGGACTTCCTGATCGAGGTGTCCTACAGGACCTCGTTCGTGCTGCAGTTCTTCGGAATCCTGTTCTCCGTGCTGATATGGAAGTTCGTCGCAGGCGTCGTCGACGCCCCCCGGAACACCCCCGGCCTCCACGGCGTGGACTACTTCGCGTACGTCCTGATCGGCCTGGCCTTCTACCACTACCTGTCGGCCTCGTTGTCCTCGTTCGCCGGCAAGATCCGCAACGAGCAGATGACCGGCACCCTGGAAGCCATGCTGGTCACGCCGACCTCGACGGGGGCGATCGTCCTGGGGTCCTCGCTCTGGGAGTTCGTGATGACCTCCATCAAGGTCCTTGCGTATCTTTTCGTCGGCGCGCTCTTCGGTGTGGTCTTCCGGTTCAACAGCCTGCTCCCGAGCCTGCTGGTCCTTGTGCTGACCATCCTGGCGTTCTCCGGGATCGGAATTCTCTCGGCATCCTTCATCCTCTATCTCAAGCGGGGGGACCCGATCACCTACCTTGTGTCGAGCGTCTCGGCGCTCCTGGGCGGGGTCTTCTACCCGCCGGAAGACATGCCCGCGTATCTCGGAGGGTGGTCGCGGCTTCTCCCGATCACCTACTCGCTGCGGGCCCTGAGGGGCGCACTCCTCCGCGGCAGCAGCTTCTCGGACCTTCTGCCGGACATCCTCGCGCTTTGCCTGTTCGCCGCCGTCCTCTTGCCCCTGGGGATCCTGGCGTTCCGCTTCGCGGTCCGAAGGGCCCGGCGGGAGGGATCCCTGGTCCAGTACTAGAGGTCAGAACCTCCTCGAGAATCCCAAGGACGTGGCCGCCGAAAGCAGCCATCAGCCACGCGCGAGGAGGCCCATCTTGAGGCTCTGGTTCGGCGGTCTGGGGACCAGCCAGGGACTGTCTCCGGCGCACGTCGGCGCGGCAGGTGATCTCAGGTTGACAGATTGTCCCTTACCGGACGTACTATCGCAGCTTGAAACGGCCATGCGCATGCGCCTGTGCGCCTATGCGCCGAGGGAGCCGCAGATTCATGAGAGTACGTTTCTGGGGAACGAGGGGGTCGATCGCCACCCCCGGGCCGAGCACGATCCACTTCGGCGGCAATACCTCCTGCGTCGAGCTGACCACTGCCAACGGCGACCT
>JANMQK010000322.1:0-32096 GCA_031370485.1 Acidobacteriota bacterium
GACCTTTTCACTACGGGGCGGCTGGAGTTTCTCGACGACCTGACCCGCAAGGCCGGGGCGCTGCCGCACGTCACGCGGGTGGTCTCCCCCACGAACGCGCGGGACCTCGACGGCGATTCGCTCGGTCCTTTTTCGGTGGTCCCGTACGAAAAGGTCCGCTCCGGTACGCTGACGCCTGGGGAACTGGGGGCGCGCCTCGCGGCGCACCCGCTCTTCGGCAGCCTCCTGGTCTCGGCCGACCAGCGGACCGCGGCGGTCCTCATCGAGGTCGGCCGGAAGGAAGGGGACGCCGGCTACCGCCGGGATCTCGTCCGGGCCGTGCGCCGCCTCGTGTCGGAGGCCCCGCCCGGCGTGACCGCCCTGGTCGCCGGAATCCCGGTGGAGAAGGAGGACGTGGCGGCGACCGTCGTCCGAGACCAAGAAGTTCTTGTGCCCTTGATCGTCGCCGTCCTGGCCGTCGTCATGCTCGCGCTCTATCGCCACCCTGTCGGGGCGATCGTCCCGCTCTGTATCGTCGGCGCCTCGCTCGTGACCACGCTGGGGGTCTACGCGCTCGCCGGCCATTCGCTCAACCCGGTCACCTCCCTCATGACGCCAGTCGTCCTGGTCGTCTCGGTGGGGGCCGCGGCCCATTTTCTCAGCCAGCATATCGCGGCCCTCGGCCGGGGGCTGCCGCGCCCCGAGGCTCTCGAAGAGGCCTTCGCCCGGACGAGACTGCCCTGCTTCAACGCCGCCTTCACCACGGCGATAGGCTTCGGCTCGCTGGTCCTGATGCCGATCCCGGCGATACGCGACTTCGGGCTGTTCGCAGCCTTCGGCGTGATGGCCTCCTACGTTTTCTCCATGTGCCTCGCCCCGCTTCTCATCTCCATGCTTCCCGATCCGCCGCCGCGGCGGTCCGCTTCCTTCCGCCATGGGCCTCTCGAAGGGACGATGCAGGCGGTGGTGCGCGGCATCGTCAAGCACCCGTTGCCGGTGGCGGGCGCCTCGATCGCGGTCCTGGCGCTGGCGCTCACGGGACTCCTCAATATCCGTGTCGAGACCGATCTGATCGCGGCGCTGCGGCACTCGAGCCCGCTCTACCAGGCCACCCGGTTCATCGACCGCCATCTCACCGGCGTCAACTCGCTCGAGATCCTGGTCCACGGTGTTTCGCCGGATGACGCGGAAGGGCTGCGACGGGTCGAACGGTTCGAGCGCGCCGTGCGCACGCTGCCGGGGATACGGAAGGTCCTCGGGTATCCGGATCTCGTGGCCCGGGTGCACCGCGCCTTTCACGCGGGAGACGACATCTACGAGCGGCTTCCCGAGGGTCCGGGCGCGGCCGACGACCTGGCGGACATCCGGGATCTCCTGGAGGAGAAAGCCCCCGCCGACGTGGCGCGGTTTGTCTCCAAGGACGGCGCGACGCTGCGGCTGGCCGCCCGCGCGGCCGCCATGGACACCTCCGCCTCGCAGGCGCTGTTCGAGCGGATCCGCGTCGCCGCCGTCGCCGCCGGGCTCGAAGAGGTGACGCTGACCGGCAACTTCGTCGTCCTCTCCGACATGTCGACGTCGCTTGTCCGCAACCAGGTGCGCGGGCTCGTGCCGGCCTTCCTGATGATCCTTTTGGCCATGATGGTACAGTTCCGATCGTGGCGCCTGGGGTTTCTAAGCGCCGTGCCGAACGGGGCGCCAGTCGTGATGGTGTACGGCCTGATGGGGTGGGCGGGGGTGCCGCTCTCGGTCCCCACGGCGATGATCGCGAGTGTCGCGGTCGGCATGACGGTCGACACGACGATTCACCTGATGGCCCGGTTCCGCGAGGCGTTCGCAGGCGGGATCGGCTACGGGCCGGCGCTCGAAAAGATGATCGACGCCTCGGGCCGCGCCGTGGTGTTCGCGACGCTGCCGGTCGCGCTGGGGTTTTTCATGGGAGTCTTCGGCTCTTTCCTGCCATCGGTCCATTTCGCCGTCCTGACCGGGACGGCGCTTCTTCTGGGGCTGGTCGCCGAGATCGTGCTTTTGCCCCTGATGCTTATCCTGTTCAAGCCGTTGGGGCGCGAGACGGCGGCGGTTGACGCCGCCCGGCGGGAAGCGGCGAACCCCGCGGCCACGCTGTTGCCGGTCGTCCTGGCGGGGTTGCTGCTCATGCCGTTCGGCTGGGCGGGCGATGCGCGGGCGGCCGAGGCGCAGGCGAGCAAGGCGCGTGCGGCCGCGATTGACGCGGCGCCCCTGCTACGCGATCAGCACGGCAAGCAGGACGGGCCGGGGCTCCATCGCGGCGAGACGCTGCTCCTCCTGTATGGAAAACCGACCGCGCTGCGGCGGATGAAGTCGTGGGAGAAGAAAATCCTGGCGGAGGCCGGCGAGCCGGTCCGGGTGCTGCGCGCGGTCGATGTCCGCGAAGTCCGGAAGGAGAAAAGCGACGCCGAGATCGATGAGCGGCTGCGCAAGGACGTGCCTCCCGAGATCGCCATCCTGATCGATCGCGATGGGGCCCTTGCCCGCGCCTACGCGCTTCCCGACGCCGAGGTCTCGGCGACGATCATCGACCCCGCGGGCAAGGCGTGCGGGACAACCGCCGGGCGGGTCGACGATGACGGGGTTGCCCTCATGACCCGGATGCTGGCGAGCGTCCGGGAAAAAGGGAAATGCCCGTGAAGACACTCGAAGCGGAGGACAGCGATGCCACTCGATCGTTTCCATCCGCTCCTGTCAACTGTATGGAAAGTTCTCCGGGATTGCCGTGGCGCATAGGAAGTTCAACCTGCGCTTCTGGG
The DNA here is from genome assembly GCA_031370485.1 of Acidobacteriota bacterium. GTDB lineage: Bacteria > Acidobacteriota > Polarisedimenticolia > Gp22-AA2 > Gp22-AA2 > JANMQK01. The sequence continues at coordinate 2,763 of JANMQK010000322.1, forward strand.
TCCTGTAGGTTCTATTCCGTCAACCCCGGGTTCGACACCGGGTGGGGGAACCGTACGGGGGACCGGGCTGGTCCGCCTGAAGACGGACACTACGTATGAGGAGCCGCCCAGTTTCATTTGACGGCCGTGACGAGGGTCGTCGCCGCGAACGGGTTGCCGTACCAGAAGCGCCAGCCGAGTCGGCGCCGCCTCACCTGAGACAACCCCAGGGCGCTCAACGTGCCGGCGTAGACCCTGGTCGATTTGATGTCGGCGATGGCGATCTGGCCGCCTGGCCTCAGGACGCGAACCGCTTCCGCAACCGCCTTCTGTCTGTCGGCGACCGCCGGAATGTTGTGAATTGCCAGGCTCGAGACGACAACGTCGAAGACGGCGTCAGGAAAGGGCAGGGCGCGCATATCGCCCGTCTCAATCGTCACCCGGTCGCTGACGCCTTCGAGTTCCGCGTTCCGCTTGGTCACACTCGCGGCATTTCCTGATTGATCATGCGTGCTCCAGAGATCGATCCCCGTCACCCTGCCACTCGTGAGGCGTTGGGCCACCATCGTCAGCACCGCGCCGCGCCCGCAACCCAGGTCGAGCACGAGCTCGTCACCCCGCAGACCGAGTTGGTCGAGGATCTCCGTCCACACGAGAAACTTCCCGCGTCGCGTCGTGAAGAGAAAACTCGCGGCATTGAGCTCGAAGAACCCCGCATAGAGGAGCGCCTTTGCCGCGAACTTGGAGGCGCCTGTCCACCAGCCCACCGCGGCAACGGCAGCCGCCAGTATCCCGGCGCCCGCAAAGGCGATGAGTGCATAGGGTGCGTCGTACCCGTACTCGCCACACCTCGACTGGTTCAGCACTGATGAAGCCCCTTGTTTCCTTTCGCCAGTATTTCGTCGATGCTTCGACATTCTGCCCATAGGCAAAACAAGCCGCATGTTACGCCCGAAAAGGTCTTATCTGTCAACCCGAGATCGGAGCGGCGACCGCGTGGCGGGAGATTCAAGCTGCGGCGGCGGCGCGGACACTGCGCCGCGTGGGGGCGCTGGCCGGGTGGCGGACACACGGCATCAACTCCAGGGAGATCTACGGGCTCAGGAAGCGGGACTCCGAGCGGCTGCGGCGCGACAACCCGGGGTCCCCCTGGTTCGCGGTCCCCGAGCAGTCGGTGGCATGGAGCCGCGAGGCGATCGAGATGTTCCGGCCCGACTACATCGCCTCGGACGAGCGCTACCTGCACCTCCCCGAGCTCGCGAGCAACCCCGGTTTCCGCGCCCGCTACCAGCCGGTGCAGCGCTGGACCTTCCCGAACGGCGTTGCCCTTGTCCTGCTCGAGCGGCGGGACGGCCCGGCGCCGGCCAGGTAGCGCGCGCCGCCGGCGAAAGGCGCATCCTGAAATGCCTGTGCTAGCATGGCGGGGAATTCGTGCGGCGTGCGGACACGACATACAGATGCATTGGAGAGCGCGGAATGGCTGACGTGCAGGCGAAATCCGCCGTTCAGCATATCGATCTCATGTGCTGCCCCGGCTGTGGCGGGAATCTATCCCCGATCTCCGGCGGCTTTGCATGCGTCAACAACTGCCGCCTTTTTCACGTAGTCGACGATATTCCGAGATTCTTCTGGCCGAATGCCTGGGACTCAGGCAAAGATGACGTGACTGAAAGGATGAAGTCGTTTTACGAAGAGACTCCATTCCCCAATTACGATGACTGCGACACTGTCGCACGCCTCATGGAAAAAGCCCGAAGGGGCCTGTTTGCCAAGCTGCTGGACGAGCAGATTCCCTTCGGCACGCGCATCATCGAATGTGGTTGCGGGACCGGACAATTGACGAACTTCCTGTCTGTCGCGAATCGGACGGTCTTCGGAACCGACATGTGCCTGAACTCGCTGAGGCTGGCTCACGATTTCAAGAAAAAGAACGGATTGGACAGGGCTCACTTCTATCAAATGAACATCTTTCAGACCTGTTTCAAGCCGGGCAACTTCGACCTGGTCATCTCGAACGGCGTTCTTCACCACACGAGCGATCCGTTTCTCGCCTTCAGGTCGATTGCGCGCCTCGTAAGACCGAAGGGGTACATATTGATCGGCCTGTACCACAAGTACGGAAGATTGATTACGGATTTCCGGAGGTTCCTGTTCAACCTCACGAACGACAGATGGAAATTCCTTGATCGGCACGCGGTCGATCGGAAGATCAGCGCGGCAAAGAGAAGGTCCTGGTTCATGGATCAGTACAAGAACCCGCACGAATCCAAACATACGGTGGGCGAGGTGCTGGGCTGGCTCAAGGATACGGGCTTTACCTTCGTCCGCACCATTCCCCAAACCGTTCCGTTCGCGGCGCTTGACGAAGGAGACGAGCTGTTCCGACCCGACAGGCTCGGGAACCGGCTCGAGAGATTCATGGCGGACATCGAGAGGATTTTCAGAGGTCAGAGGGAAGGGGGGTTGTTCATAGTCATCGCGCGGAAAGCGACGTCATGAAGCCGAACATGCCCCCGGATTCCAGCCCCGTGCCCCCGACGCGGCAGAGGGTGTACGCCCTCGTGAGCGTGGCGATCGCGGTTGTTTCCGTGCTCGTCCTCATCGAAGGCATGGTGCGCCTCCTGTCCCACTATTCCACGCCGGAGACGGTGCGCCGGAACTCGCTGGAATACATGGGCTCCATCTTCGCCCGGCACCGGCTCGAGCCGAACCAGACCGTCCGTGTCGAGGAGCCCCACCGCGACGCATCCTCCGCCGAGGGCACGGCGCGGGTCTTCCGGATCGGCCGCAGAGGTTACCGGGGTAAGGAGTTTGCCCTTCCGAAGCCCCCCGGCCTGCGGCGCATCGTCATCTTCGGGGGATCGGCGGTTTTCGACATCCACGCGACCGAGGGGCGCGACTGGCCGCATCTGGTCGAGGAGCGGATCAGGAGCAAGGGACACGCGGAGGTCGAGGTGATCAACGCGGGAATCCCCGGACACGCCACCTTCGACGCGCTCGGCAGGCTGTACTCGCAGGTCTGGACCTACGAGCCGGACTATGTCGCGATCTACGAAGCATGGAACGACATGAAGTACATCGACGACGTCGGCTTCGAGACGCCCCTCATCGACCAGTTCACGCCCTACAACCCGCAAACCGATCCCTTCAGGAACTTTCTCGGCCCGGTCGAACGCTTCCTGGGTCACTCACAGCTCTACGTCAGGCTGCGGAAGCGCTATTTCAGGTGGAAGCTCAATCCCGGGGAGGAAGGGAAGCGTCCGGCCGAGGAGCCGATCCGGCCCGGGTCCAGCCTGGGGCTGCGCCAGTATCGCCTCAACCTCGAGCTCTTCGTCGATGCCGCTCGCGACATCGGCGCCACCCCGGTCCTGCTCACGGAGGCGACCCTCGTCTCCGCGACCAACACCGAGGAAGACAAGAAGCACATCCGGTACGATTACCAGGGCATGAACCACGAGCAGCTCATCAAGGCGTTCAAGGACTGCAACGACGTCGTCCGTCTCGTCGCCCGCGAGAAGGAAGCGCCGCTCGTCGATCTCGACCGGATGTTGACCGGCCGCCGCGAGCTGTTCGAGGATCACGTGCACACCACGGCGCAGGGCAGCGCGGCGCTCGGGAACGCCGTCGGCGACTTCTTCGCGGACGCGCTCTCCCGGAAGCCCGGCTGATGGACATCCTCGACCTCTCGGCCTTCTACCACGACAGCGCGGCCTGCCTGCTCCGCGACGGAACGATCGTGGCGGCGGCGCAGGAGGAGCGGTTCACCCGCAGGAAGCACGACGCCCGCTTCCCTGGGAATGCGGTCCGCTGGTGCCTGCCACCCGATCGCCGCTAGAAAATAGGCTTACAGAATAGACCCCACAGGACCCGCAAGCGCAGGTTAAACTTCCTATGCGCTTCTGGGCCCGATAAGGACTTTTCTGCCAACTTGGGATCGAACTGGCAACAAAATGGGCCTCGTCATGACGCTGCGTTTCAGATGGCCGACGAGCGCCCCACCCGTGAGCTAAACCCTCGCGTTTCTGTCGGGCCACGGGAACCCGTTGTCCTCGCGCCCGGCCGGCCCCGAGCTTTTCAGTCCCTCCGTCTCGGCACGAAGCGCGCGGCTTTGTGCGCTCGGTGCAGAATGGCGTTGGGATGCGCCGGCAACAGCCCGCCGGCTACCCACCCTGGGGCCGGCGCACCGGGCACGGGCCGAGCGAGCCGAAGACCTGGTTGTCGTCCACGCAAGTCTCGCTCCCCTTGGGGGGCACGCACACGGGAACCTGCCCCCGGCACGAACCGCCGTGACCGTCCTCGGCGGTGAAGCTCACCCGGTAGACCCGGCCGTTGCCGTGAGACATCTGCTCGTTCCGCAGCAAGGCCACGCCACTCTGAATGACGGCATCCGGACAGGTCTTGTCCCCCTTGCCCGTTGTTGGCTCATCCTGAGTGACGTCGAGCGCGATGATCGTGAGGGGATCCCCGTCCGCATCGGTCACGCCCTCGATGCCGATGGCCCCGAGCTTCTTGGGGTGCCAATGGGTCGGCAGCACGGCGAAGGCCTGGCCGCAGTCGGGTTCGCGATTGGCCTGCCTGTCCCAGGTCAGAGCCCAGGTGTCCGCGTTCTGGATGCCGCCAAAAACGATCATCCGGTCGCCCGGGGGATCGTAGATGGCCCCGTGGCCCCAGCGGGGGTACGGCGGATATCCGGCCGGCTCGAGCTTGATCCATCTCTCCTCGGCGAGCGGCAGGGCCCAGACATCGCCCAGGTAGCGGTCGTCGTCCGTCACGCCGCCGAAGATGACGAGGCGATCTCTCCGCTCGTCGTAGACGGCTGACTGCTCGTTCCGCGTCGTCGGGGGAGTGCCGGCGGCGTCGAGGCGGGTCCATGCCGGAGCGCCCGCCAGCGACAGCGCCCAGACTTCGTTGAGGCTGTTCGTGTCACCGCCTCCGAAGATCACCATTCTCCGGCGCAGGGAGTCGTAGGCCGCGCTGTGGCCCGAGCGGCGGCCCGGTGCGGGACCGGCGGGCACGATTTCCGTCCACGCCGGAGTTCCGGAAAGCGAGAGCGCCCAGACGTCGTTTCGGCGCGGGGTGGGAAGCGAGACTCCATCGTACCCGCCGAACAGGATCATCCGATCGCTGATCGGGTCGTAGATCACGGCATGTCCCGCCCGTGGCGCCGGAGCGGGCCCAGCCGGGAAGAGCTGGGTCCATTTCAGCTTCCTGCCGAGGGACAGCGCCCAGACGTCATTGAAATAGGTATCGTCGAACCCGCCGAAAACAATCATCCGGTCGCGCAGCGGATCGTAAATCCCCTTGACCTGCCGGCGGGGCGGCGGTGGCGTTCCGGTCGTGTCCAGGTAAGCCCAGGAGGACGGATCGCTCAGGTGCAGCGCCAGCGTGCGGTTCTGATAATTCTGGCGATCGGACCCGCCGAAGACCAGCATCGCGCGTCGTGAAGGATCGAAAGCGGAGGCGTAGGTGTGCAGGAGGGGCGAGGCGCCCACGGCCAGGGGCGACCAGGATCCGTCGCTCGCGGAAGCCGCCGTGCCGGGAACCTGGCTCTTCTCATCGGCTGCGGATGGCGCGGCCAATACCGCCAGGACTGTGACGAGCAACATGACAAGGAATGGGATGCGCTTCATGCGGTTCTCCTTCTCGCGCCGCCCGGCGGTTGCCTCTCAGGGCCCTTCTGGCGCAATGTCAGGGGAGAACGCGGCAGGGTCCTCCCCACCCTAGCCCGACCCGGTTCGACCAGGTCATTTGGATGACGATGGTTAACTATCCTCCGATCCGCAGCCCGAAGCAATGGGGCATCGCATGCCGCGGCGCGGCCGGAATGTGATTGCCGAGCAGCCCTGCGTGGTGACCCCGAGTTCGAGGCTCTCCTGAAGTCGGTCCGGGGCGAGGCGGCCCAAATAAACCGTAGCCGTCGCTGCCATGGTTCGAACTTTTTCGATTCACTTCTTTCGCCTGACCTTCAAGGTGGCCCAGGCGTCTTCGAGCACGGGGAGAATCAGCCGGTCCTTTTCCCGGTTCGCGGCCTTCTTGCTGGCGATGATACGCTCGAGGGACAAGACACGGACCGTCGTCCCGCCGATGCGAACCTTTCTGGCATGTGGCAATTCACGGCCGAAGTCACGGAGCCCATGCATCGTCAACACGATGTCGAAGAGAGCGACATTCTTTCCGGCAAACATCGGCGGAGTTGTCGCGGTCGGGGGAACATAGATGCCTCCGACCCGCGCCAGGGCCTCGTGCATTCTCCGGTCTCCAAGATCCTCGAACCACAGATCGATATCCTGAGTCACCGCCGGGGCGCCCTGGAGGGCGGCGGCGGCCAGACCAACGATCATGAACCTCACCCTGCGACGGACGAGTTCTCGAAGGAAAGCCTGTTCCGCCTCAGTGAAGATCGTGGGTGCGGCCACGCAGGAGGCTCCGCCTGAGTCGTTCGATGGGGGGATCGTCCAGCAACACGAGCGTATGCCACACGTTGTCGAACGTCGCGCGCGGGTTGAGCGTCAGCACGCTGCGGGCTTCCCGAACGAGCGCCTGTGCGCGTCGTGCGGCCGGTGGCTCCTCCTCGAGAATCGACGAGGAGGCAACGCCGAGCATGCCGGCCATCGCCTGCACCGATCGCGGCAGGATCGAGTTCTTGCGGATTAGCGAGTAATACGCGGTCCGGCTCACGCCAGCGGAGTCGAGGAAGGCCTGGAGGCTCACCCCGCGGCGGGCGCAAAACCTTTTGATACGATCGGCGGAAAGTCTCACGTCACTACTGTACTATAATTTAGTACACACGGCAACCCGCAGGGCTTCCCGCCCCGGCTCAGCCACCCACCATCGGGATCTTGAGGGTGCCATGCTGCGAGGCGCGGTGTATAGGCATCAAGCTGGGCTTTCAGGTCCGGCAAGGACTTCTCTGTCAACCTGGGATCTGCGGGGGGTCGCGACGGGCGTGCGCCCGCCGCGCCTGAACCGGAGCGTCAGGCAGTCAGTGATGAACGAGGTGGGATTGTGAGCCAAGGCGGGTCGACGGTCGTGGGCATAGGCGGGTGATTGATCCTGGCGATGATTGGGTTATTCGTCACACCGTTGAGCCTGGCGTTCCTGCTGTGGAAGACGTACATGCCGCTATTCGAAGGGGAAGCTTGGTCGATCCTCACAGCGCCCAGCAACAAAGCCTTTCACGTCTGCTCGAAATGCCCACCCGGTCGTGAGTTCAATCCTGGGTTGACCGAACAACCCTTATCGGGCGCGACACGCAGCTTGTTTCGCCCATGCGCTAGAGCGGGGTGACAACCTTCGCCACGCCTTCGCGCGAGTACGTCACCGTCGTGTTCCGGTCAGCGCCGCGGCGTCATGGGCGACTCCTGCCGGCTGCGAATTCGAAGCGCCCCGGTCCTTCCTCTCTGTTATAATTCCCTGTCGAGGACCTCCGTGAGGAGCATCGAACGTGAACCGGAGCAGCCGCAATGCCTCCCCGAAAGGGTCTCGCGTAAAACCCTCGAGCGGCCTGCACGCCTTCGACAGCGCTCCCATCGGACTCGCGCTCGTTGGTCCCGAAGGACTATTCCTCCAGGTCAACTCGAGGCTCTGCAGCCTGCTCGGCTACACTGAAGAGCAGTTGCTGTCGACCACGCTTGGGATCGTGACCGATCCTCACGACCTGGAATCCCTGGCGGCACACTCCCGCAGGCTTCTGGCCGGCGAGGTGAATGAGTTCCGGCTGGAGCAACGTTTTCTCCGCGCCGACGGCCGCTCGGTATGGGGCCAGATCTACGCGACGCTAGCGGCCGGTGTCGGGAGGCGGTCGTTCACCTGTGTCGTCCAGATCGACGAGGAGTTCGAGCATGGTTTTTTGGGGTTGTCGCGCGCCCTGTCCTTCGCGGTCATCCGCGCGCTGACGGAAGCGCCGACGGCAGACGAGGTCCCTCGCAGGATCCTCCGGAATCTCTGCGAGACGGGGACGTGGGCGCGAGGGGAGATCTGGATCGTGGATGTCGAGATGAAGGCGCTACGCCCTCTGGACACCTGGCCGGCGCCGGCCACGGAGCCACTCGAGACAAGAGCGACGACCGGAACGACGTATCTGCCCGGGATCGGTCTGCCGGGACAAGTCTGGGCGGGCGGGAAGCCCATCTGGGTCGCGGACCTGGCCGGTGATCCCGTCTTCGGTCGCCCTGGGACGGCGACCCGGTCGGGTCCCGGCTCCGCCATCGCGTTTCCCATCCTCAACGGGCATGTGGTGACCGGCGTGGTCGCCCTCTTCAGCCGGGAAGTCCGCCAGCCGGACGACAGCCTCCTCGCAGTTGTGACGGACATCGGACGGCAGATCGGGCAGGTGGTCGAGCGGAAGCGGGCCGAGGACGCGCTTCAGAAGAGTGTCGAGGACATCCACGCGGTGCTTGACAACGTCGCCGACGGCGTGATGACGACCGATGAAGGCGGCTTCATCTCATCGTTCAACCGGGCCGCCCAGAGGCTCTTCGGCTACCCGACAAACGAGGTCCTGGGCCGCGAGGCCAAGCTGATCATGGCGGAACCCTACCGTGGGGAGTTCGCGAGCTTCCTCACCAGCCATATGCGGTCGGGGCGTGACCCTGCCTCCACCTCGGGATCGCGCGAGATGTGGGGGCGGCGCAAGGACGGGTCCACGTTCCCGATCGAGTTCCGCGCCACCGAGATGCTGCTGAGCGGCGAAAGGCGCTTCGTCGGCATATTGCGGGACATCTCCGAGCAGCGGGCCGAGCGTGAGGCGCTCGAGTATCAAGCCCTGCACGATGTCCTCACGGGCTTGCCGAACCGGACCTTGCTGAACGATCGGCTTCGCCAGGCCATTCTGACCGGGCAGCGGGAAAGGACATCGGTAGCCCTGCTCGTCATGGACATGGATGGCTTCAAGGAGGTGAACGACACTCTCGGGCACGAAGTTGGCGACCTGCTGCTGCAGCAGGTGGCGCTCCGCCTCGAAAGCATCCTCAGGGGCTCGGACACGATGGCACGCCTCGGCGGAGACGAGTTCGCGGTCCTTCCCGCCGGCGAAGCAGGCAGCGACGGCGCGGCAAGGACAGCGAAAAAGATCCTCGCGGCGCTGGAGCGGCCCTTCGCGATCGCCGATCAGAGTATCCATGCGAGTGCCAGCATCGGCATCGCGGTGTATCCGGACCACGGTCAGGACGCCCAGACCCTGCTGCGACACGCCGATGTGGCAATGTACATCGCCAAGCGCTCCAGGCGCGGGTACGCGGTGTACGCCACCCAGCAGAATGACCGCAACGCCGCCCGTCTCGAGCTGACGGGTGAACTGCGGCACGCCATCGGTCACGACGAGCTGGTGCTCCACTTCCAGCCCAAGATCGATCTCCGCGTTGGCAAGACTATCGGAGTGGAGGCGCTCGTGAGGTGGCGGCACCCGAAGCGGGGCCTCATTCCTCCGGATCAGTTCATCCCCGCTGCGGAGGACACCGAGCTCATCAGGCCGCTCACCCGCTGGGTGCTCAACCGGACCTTGCGCCAATGCCGGCTCTGGATGGAGTCGGGCCTCGACATCGGCGTGGCGGTGAACCTCTCCGGGCGGAGCCTGCTGGACGCGGATCTGCCGGCCACGACCAAGGAATTGCTGGATACCTGGAGAGTCGAACCCATAAGTCTGATCGTCGATCTCACTGAAGACGGCATCACGGCGGCCCCGGCGATCGAGACGCTGACACATTTCGGCGCCATCGGAATCGGTCTCGCCCTCGACAACTTCGGCACGGGCTTCTCGTCGCTTGCGCATCTCAAGCGGCTCCCCTTCCGCGAGATCAAGATCGACAGGTCGTTCATCGCCGGGATGTCGCGCGAGGAGGGTGTGTCCACCGTGCGCCCTATGGTCGACCTGGGTCACACCATGGGCCTCAAGGTGGTCGCCGAAGGCGTGGAAGATCGGGAGACTCTGGACGGCCTGCTGGATCTCGGCTGCGACTCGGCCCAGGGCTTCTACCTCTGTGCCCCGATCATCGCGACTGACCTGGCGGTTTGGATGCGGCAGTCCACCTGGGGGCTCCCGGAGTGAAATGCAACGGGTCCCTGAGGTTCTGTAGCTCCCGCCACCCGGTCGTGAGTTCAATCCCAGGTTGAGCGCATAGTTCAACCTGCGCTTCTGGGTCCGGTAGGGTCGATTCTGTAAACCTGTTTCTAGCAACGACCGGGTGGCGGGGGCGATGTCTCTTCTGCCCGATGGGCATCTTTCCCGGCAGTTGCAATACATCCATCTCGTTTGTCGGCCAGAGCAGGGGTTGGAATTTACCGTGCAAGGTGCCGACTGTCAGTAAAAGATCAGATGGGACAACACTCTTTCCCTGCGCTCCAGGGGGACTTCGGATCACGGCGCTGCTAGGGCACTGTCTTTATGGTGATCTGGTCGATGCTCAGCGTGTTCTGATCGCTTGTCTTCCTGGCGTCAATGACCCGTATGTAGACCGTGCCCGCCAGGGAGGCGCCGCCGAACTCTGCAGAGTCACCGGAAATCTCGCCGGATGCACTGATCGTCGCATTGCCGATCTGGGTGAATCCAGTGAGAGGGTTGCTCGGCGACCAGGCCGCAGGACTGGTCGAGTAGTAGAAGTTGAAGGTCTCCGGTTTGGCTCCAGCGGTGGAGCCTTCGAGATGGAGCCTGTGGCCTTTCCCGGCCGGAACGCTCTGGAACTGCCACGTGTGCCAGAGGCGGTTGCCGCCCGCGGATGATTCCTCGCGGAGGATCTCGCGGGTGTCGTCGGAACGCTGGGTGGAGACGTACGAGCCGGCGAGCAGGCTCCCCACGTCGCCCGGGGCGACGACGTCCTGCAGGGCCACCGGCGTGGGGAAGACGAACAGGCGGTCGAGCGTGAGCGTGTCCTGGGAACTGTCCCCGCTCCTGTCCCTGTTCCCGACGGCCGTGATGCAAAGGGTGCCCAGGCCGATACCCAGGTCGGCGGACTGAAGCGCGTCGTCGTCTGCCGTCTTGGTGACGGAAAGGACCACGGCCCCGCCGCCGTCGCCTGACGTGCAGGTCCCAGGAGTGGCGCGCGTGGAGGCGCTGAAGTTGAACGCATCGTTGGCCCCGGCGCTCCGAAACCCTTCGAGCCTCAGGTCGTAGTTTGTGCCCGCCGGTTGGCCCGCGGTCGAGTAAGTGAAGAGGACCGTCAGCTGTTGTACCGACGAGGCGGCGGCCTCCTTGAAGCACGCATAGGTGTTGTTGGGAGACAGGGACGCGAGGTCCGCGGCGGAGCCGCAGGTGAGGTTCCCGGTGACGACGGAGAGGCCGCCTTCGGCGAGCTCGCCGGCGCAGTCGAGATCCACGATCCTGTCGCAATCGTTGTCGACTCCGTCGAAGCAACTGTCCAGGGTGGCGGGCGACTCGGCCCCGGGAGAGCCCTCGACGCAGGTCTGAAGGACCCCGGCGACGCAGGCCGGCACCGTCCGGGCGCACGCTCCGACGCCGCAGGTCATCGTCCCCAGCCCGTCGTCCACCTGGCCGTTGCAGTCGTTGTCCAGGCCGTCGCACGTCTCCGGAGCGGGGGTTCCCGGCACGCAGACGGGCGGCACGCCTCCGACGCAGGCCGGCACGGCGCGGGAGCACTCTCCGAGGCCGCAGGTCGTCGTCCCCATGGCCTCGTCCACGAGCCCGTTGCAGTTGTCGTCCAGGCCGTCGCAGGTTTCGGTGCGATCCGGATTCACCAGAGGATCGAGGTCGTCGCAATCGCCCCCGCAGGCGGCGTAGCCGTCATCGTCCAGGTCGAGCTGGGCCGGGTTGAAGACGTCTGGGCAGTTGTCGTGGAGGTCCAGCACTCCGTCGCCGTCGGTGTCGGTGTTCGGGAGGTTCGCGATATCGGCGGGGAAGGCGCCGTCAAAGGTCAAGGCGCCCCCCCACGCTGCGTTCAGCCTGGCGCGATCGAACCGGAATGCGCGCACGCCCATCGGCGACCCGGGAGGGCTCCCCCCGCCCGTCAGACCCGCGGCGCCGGGGGTGAAGTTGTAATCCAGTGACACCCGGTCGGCATACCCGGTCGAGGAGACCCGCGTCAGGGTCCCCGTGGCGACACAGGAACTCCCGACGATGCCCCCTCCCTCGATCCGGTTCGAGGTCTGCGTGCTTTGAACCTGCCCCACGAGGCCCGTGATGCCGGGGGTCGCGGGGCAGAGCACCGCGTCGACCTCGGCGTCGTGGGTCGTCACCAGATCGTTCATCGTGATCGTGACGGGGCCGGGCGGGGTCGTGTCCTGCTCCAGCGAGACGCCGCGGAGGGCGCCGCCGCGGTTGTCGATCGTCAGGTGCTCGATCGTGGCATCGAAATCGGCGCTAAAGCCCGCGCCTCCGCCCCGCAGCCGCACGGCATGCCGCTGCACGCCCGACCTCAATTGCACGATAAGGTTGTCGCGCAGCCGCACGTGGCGCGCATTGGCGTTTCCCGCGTCCTTCAGCAGATCGATCCCGGTGCGCGCGCATCCCGACGCCCCGGAGCACGGGGCGCTCGAGGCGACGGGGTCGTCGACGCCCATGATGAAATTCCCCTCCGCCACGACAGGATTCTGAAGGCCGCTGCCGAGGCCCGAACCGTCCAGACCGAAATTCTTGACGACATTGCTGAAGTACCGCCCGCCGATGGCCGCCGTGCGCCTGAAATGGCTGAGGTAGTTGTGGGTGATGCCCACGCGCTGATTGGCATCGGGATGCCGGCCGTAGCTGCCGTCCAGGGTCACGATTCCCGCTCCACAGAGGTTGACCATCCAGTTGTCGTGGATCGCCGTCCCCTCGTTGCCGGTGTCGCCCGCCAGCAGGACCCCGTTTCCGGAGCCACGGTTCGGCGTGCAGAGGCCGAACAGGACGTTGCGGGCGACGTCGCACCCCCTGCAGGCGTCCACCTCCAGCCCGGAGCAGGTCGTGAACCCGTTCTCGATGCTGCAGCCTCCGAAGATTAGGTTCTCGCGGATCGTGATCCCGGTCGCCGCGTAGGAAACCCCCGTCCCGTCCCCTCCGCTCGACCAGCTGTCGGCGTCGTTGATGTTGAACGCGCTGTGTCGGAAGCCGTGGGCGACGTTGTTGGAGATGTCGACATTGGCGACCGGCGTGTCGTAGCCCGACCCCTCGGCCGTCTTTTCCTGATGTACGCAGATGGCGCAGTAGTTGTCCCCCGCCCCCGGCGCGGCGTCATGCACCGCGTTCCAGCGGATGGTGAAATTCTTGGCGCCCCTGAAGACGAAACCGAAGTTGGACTTCCAGTCGTGCCAGTTGTTGTACTCGAAGTCGGGGACGAACTGGTCGGGTGAGGCGACGGCCAGGGACGCCGCGTCGAAGCCGGCCGGGCCGAGGCCCGCAAAATTCACCGCCTTGAAGATCGGAAACGGGTCGGTTCCGGTCGGACTGTTGCTGTCGGCGAACCGGTAGCCGGCCGTTCCCGCGGACTGATCAATCCAGACATCCTCGACGATGGCAATCCGATCCCCTTCGGAGGGGTCCATCCTCGGGTCTCCTGCCGCCGTGACGGGGGTTGAATGCGCGGGCGTCCCCGAAAAACTCCCCACGAGGGCGTGCGGGGTCAGACGCTGGCCGCCGCTCCAGGCGTCGGGGAGATCGGTGCAGACGGTCAGCTCCAAACGGGTGGCCCTGACGATCTCGTACTGCCTGTCCTTCAGCCTGCCGCTCTGGAATACGATCCGCCGGTGGCGATGCCGCGCGTCGGCGAACGGGCCGCCCTCCGTTGGATTGATGACGTACATCCTTCCCGAGGTCGTCGACCCGCAGAGGCTGCCGGAGGGCGCGCTCGCGATCACGGCGGCGATGGTGGTCTCGGTGACCGAGCCCCGGCTGTCCCAGAGACAACGGTTCAGCAGGAAGATGTCCGCCGGTTTGCCGGCCGTCGTGTCGAACCGGAGACGATCGCCCCGTCGCAGAACGATGGCGCCGCCCGGCATACATACGACATCCCCGCTCGAGGTGCTGCCGTCGGCGACGACGATCAGGTTGCGGAACCCGTCCTGATCACGCGGCGCGCTGAGGTCGCTGAACCGCAGCGTGCCCTCGACGGTGAACCCGCCCGTCCGGGCGCCGTCCAGGTCGTAAACGACCGTGTCGGCCGGAGAGACCCGCCATCGGTCGCCGGCGCCGGGAATCCCGCCCCCGCAGGAAACCCAGGTGCCCGGTTCGCTCCAGGCGCACGGGGATGAGGCCGGGCAATGTCCATTGGAGACGCATGTCCCGGCGGCCCGCGCGTCGGTGATTCCCGGCGCCAGGGACGCAAGACCGACCGCGGAGGTAAGGACCATGAGACGTCCCGCCTCCCGCCAATGGGACGCGCCAGGGGAGACCCTGACCCGCGGAAGCCTCCAGCCCCGCATATCCTGTCTCCATGCCTCGAGTGTCAGGCGTTATGACAGGATTGTACCGCGTCGCGGGCCGGGAACAATGGATTTCTGCCATTGTTGATCCTGATCGCGGACGGTCGGGTCAGTACTCGATCATCCGCAGAGGCTGCAGGGCGGGATCGATCCCCAGGCCCTCCTTGTTGTGGTAGTACTGCGTCGAGTAGATGACGAGCTTTCCCTGTTTCGAGACGTAGACACCGGTCCCCGCGCCGAACTTGCCGTATTCGTCCCCCGCGGAGGCGCCGGAGTGCTCGTCGAGGACCTGGTCGGCGATGAGCGTGAGCGTGGGGATCGGCGCGGCGCGCTCGGCGACCTCAAACACGTGTATCCGGTTCCGCCCGAAAACACCCCACGTGCCGTCCTGGGAGAAGCGCACAGGAAGTTTAACCTGCGCTTCTGGGTCCGGTAAGGTCTAATTGTCAACCTGGGATCTACGGGGCGACCGGGTGGCGGTTGGCCCGGGCGCCGTGCCCAGGACCTGAAGGAGAACACCACCAGGATTATGTGGCCAGGGGAAGATCGATGCGGCTGACTTCGGCGCCTCGACCAGCAGGTGCGTCGTCAGCAGAACCACCGGAACACCGATTCTGGTTTCCGGTTCCTCCCCGGCCACCGGGAACGGTCTGTAGTACCTCGTGCGCGGGACGAACTGCAAGGGCCGGGGAACCTACGACACGGGGCTGCCGTCCCAGGTGGGAACGCGCGATGGGGAGATAGCCGCCTCGGCCAACAGCTGCCCCTGATACGGAGGCCGGGGCCCGACTATCGGCCGGGTCCTGGCAGGATCCCCAGTGGCATGGGCGCCTTGCAAGTCGTAATTCCGCTCAAGGCTTACCTCGAGCGAGCGGTCGATCTCGCGCCGGCTCTCGCGGCGAGGAATGCAATCGCTCCTCCCGCTCCGCCGGCGAGGTGGACGCCCGGCAGAACACGGATTTCGAAGGGGAGGGTGGACGCGATGAGGCTCTGTCCCGTCGCCACCTCCGCACCGGTCTTAGCGAGGAACAGCGCGAGCGAGGCCACGGCGAGCACGCGAACCGGGAAACGCCGCGTCGCGGCAAATGTCTCCATTGCCGCCAGCACGAAGAGGGCCGAGGCGAGGCCGGAGGCGCCACGGTAGACCAGCACGCCCGACGAGAACCACGCGACACCCAGGCCAGTCATCGCCGCGCCGAGGCCGAGGGCGGTCACCGCGGCATACCGCCGTCCGGTCGCCTCGAGAACTCCGCCAAGCCCTAGAAGCATCGTAAGATCCAGGAACGCCATTGGCGCCGTCCAGTGAACCATCTGTCCCGTCAGGAGCCGCCAAACCTCGCCCTGTTGGACGAGCGCCCGATCGTATTGGAGGAACGCGGCGGCCGGCGGAACCGACGATGCCGCTGCGCAGGCAAGCGTGATCGAGATTGAGATCCAGGGGAAGCGCTTCAAGCGGCGCGCCGGCGCCTAACCCCAAGGAGTGCGACCGCGAGAAACGCCGCAGCGAGAGCCTCGGCCATGCCGATCGCGCCGCCTCCGCCCTCGCTAGCCCCGACTCGCGCGCCGGTCTTGTCGTACACGGCTATCGCGGGCGTGCCCGCGCCGCGGACCGTCCCCGACTTCGCCTGCTCCTCGAACGTCGCGAGCGCGGTGTTCAGGTTGGCGATGAGGTCCTTCGAGGCTTCGTCAAAACCCTGCTCCGCCAACGTCCGCCGCGTCCGCTCCACGGTCAGGGGGTTGGACCTGCCCTTGAGCGTGCTCTGCCCCGGAGCGCGGAAGAGCAGGGCGCGCGACTTGATGTCGTAGACGACGGCGTCCACGAAGGTTTGGAGCTCGTTCTTCTCGCCCTTGATGAAGAGCGGTCCGACGACGGTCAGGTAGGACCATGACGCCCGCGTGGACTCGGTGATCGTGGTCTGGTCGTACGACACGACCGCCATGAGGTCGACGCCGAGGGAGGCCGCGATTCGATCCAGGTTCTGGAAGGAGCCGCCGGGCTCGAGGTAGGCGGTCGGAACGACCTCGAGGTGTCCGACCCCCTTGTGCTCGCGGAACGCCGCGGCGACCTGGTTGAGCACCTGCTGCTTCTTTACCTCGGAGATCGGCTCCTGGGCTGCTTGAGCCGGGGCGAAGCCCAGACCCACGCGGACCGGAAGCCGGAGGGTGACATCGGTGGCCGGGCTGGCCGCCGCGGTGCCGCCCGGGTAAAGGAAGTCGAGGGCGCTGCTGCGGACACGCGTGGGCCCCGTGTAGGCGCACGCGCCGGCAAGCAAGAGAGCGAGTGAGACGATCGAGGACGAGACGTGCCGATGAGCCATGGCTGCCTCCTTGTCGGGATGTTGCCGAGCATAGCACAGCGCGGTCTCCGCGATCAGCGATCGTGCTCATGAAGGACGTGCTGGGATCGATGGAAGACCTCGCCGGCGGGACACGTTCCGTGGACGCAGATTCCGTCAAGCGAGAGTGAAAAGCCGCACCGGCTCAGAGCGCCCCCGGATCGAAGATTCCCCAAGCTGCTGGAGCTCGAAGGCGCCGCCGATGCGGCGTGCGGTCTCCCCGGAGAGGAGGATGTCATCCTTGTACTGTCGGGTGAGGTTTTCGAGACGAGCCGCCAGATTCACGGTATCGCCGATGGCGGTGAACTCGCGCCGATTCTCTGCTCCCATGGTGCCGACGATGGCCATCCCCGAGTGGAGGCCGATGCTCAGGCGAAGTGGAGGTTTGCCGCCGCCGGCGCGCGTTCTGTTCAGTTCCACCAACGCCGTTTGCATCTCGATTGCGGAGCGCAGCGCCCGCACGGCGTGATCGGGCTGGCTCAGAGGGGCTCCGAAATAGGCCATGAGTCCGTCCCCGATGAATTTGTCGAGCGTCCCGCCCTGATCGAACAACACCTTCACCGAGAGCGAGTGGATCTCGTTGAGCAGCGCCATGACTTCGGAAGGCGCCAGGTGCTCGCTCATTGCTGTGAAACCCCGCAGGTCGCTGAAGAGCACGGTCACTTCGCAAAGCTGTGCTGCGGGCAGGTCCTCGGAAGCCCGCTGGATTTGGTCGGCCACCTGAGGGGAGAAATAGCGGCCGAGGCGCTCTCGCTGCATTTGCTCGCGCGCGAGCGTCTGAGCCATGGCCAGCCGTCGCCGAATGGCGAATTCGCAGACCAGAAGCGCCAGGGCGATGATCAGGACACCTCCCATCATGCCGATGGGGGTGTCGCGGGCCCGGAATTGCAGGATCAGCAGCAGCGTCGTCGCGATCAGGCCGGAGACCCCGACCTCGCGCTTTTGCAACATGAACGCGGACAGCATGATCAGGAGCACGTAGACGCCGAGCGTGAAGTTCGCTACGGCGCGAGGGGCGGAGCTGGTCGAGAGGTTCGCGAGCTGTATGAGGAAGATCGCCGGCATGTCCACGAGAGGAACCGCGAGGGAGCTGAGGTTGGCGACGCGCTCCGACCGGCGAGCGGCTAGAAAAAGGACACCGCTGAGGATGCACAAGACCGGCAACGGCCAGGAAAGGTGGAGAGTTGTCACCCCCTGGATGGCCAGAAACACCACGGCCCCGCCGAAGCGGAGCGCATTCAGATAGCGGGAGTTCCTTCGGCGTTCCTCATGCAGGACCCGTTCAAACGCGGCTATGAACGCGCCGGGTTCGGCCATCGTCGCGCGACCTTTCGGGTGGCGGCCCGGCACAAGAGCCCCGCACATCGAGCCTGCGAGGCGACACTAAGATCAATTCTCGGCCGGCCGCAAGAGAATAGGAGAAACAAGCTGTGGCGTGGTGGGGAGAATTGATTTCGGAGGCTTTGTCCCCCCATCGGCCCCCTCGCTTCACCTTCTCGTCGGGCGATTCTACCCCGGATGCGCGATACGAAGGAGGTTGTGGCGAAGTACCAGTTCTACAAGCTCGTCCTGCCCGGCAAGACCGTCTACCTGGGTCGGCTGGCCATCGTGTTTCCAGGGGCCATGGTCACGCAGTCGACAAGTCCTCGCGTGAAGGTGAAGGACGGCAAGCAAGCCTGTGTGGAACGTGCGGAGAGGATCGTAAGCGGTTCAAGCCGCATTCCTGATTCCGGTAAGGTCCATCGTGTACCCCTGATCTCTGGTGGCGATCAGGTGGGTCGTGTGGGTACGAGGCGCACAGGAAGTTCAAGCTGCGTTTCTGGGTCCGGTAAGGTCTATTCTGTAAACCTGTTTTCTAGCAGCGACCGGGTGGGCGTCCCTGACGATCCTGCTCGCCAAGATGGTACAGTTCCCATCCCGGCCCCTCGGTCTTCTCAGCGCGCTGCCGAACGGAGCTCCGGTCGTGATGGTGTACGGCCTGATGGGGTGGGCGGGCGTTGCGCTGTCGGTGCCGACGGCGATGATCGCGAGCGTGGGGGTCGGCATGACGGTGGGGAGGCGCGTTGCCCGGATGTCAGGTCTGCTCGCGCGTGTGCTGGAAACGGGGAGGTGACCGTGAACTGCCTCGAAGCGCAGGCCGGCCATGTCGCTTGATCGCTTTCATCCGCTCGTGGCCGGCTGGTTCCGGCACAGGTTCGAGGGCCCGACCCCCGTTCAATCCCGTGGCTGGGAGGCGATCGCCACCGGCCGCGACGCCCTGCTGACCGCACCGACCGGCTCCGGCAAGACACTCGCGGCCTTTCTCTGGTGCATCGACCGGCTCGTGCGCGACGGGCTCGAGGGCTGCCTCGACGACGCCACGCAGGTGGTCTACGTCTCCCCCCTCAAGGCGCTAAGCAACGACATCCACAAGAACCTCGAGGAGCCGCTCGGCGAGATCGCCGCGCGCGCCGCGGCGGAGGGGATTGCGTTCCCCGCTATCCGCATCGCGACCCGCACGGGGGACACGCCGGCCGCCGAGCGGCAGGCGATGGCGAAGCGGCCGCCCCACATCTGGGTCACGACCCCTGAATCGCTCTACATCCTGGCGACCAGTGAGAGCGGCCGGCGCGGGCTGCGCTCGGTCCGCACCCTGATCCTGGACGAGATCCACGCGCTCGCCCCCAACAAGCGCGGCGCCCACCTCAGCCTGACGGTCGAGCGCCTCGAGGCCCTCGCCGGGCGCCGGCTGCAGCGAGTCGGCCTCTCGGCGACCGTCAGCCCCATCGACGAGGTCGCACGCTTTCTGGCGGGAGGGGGGACCGGCGGCGGACCGGGCTGCGAGATCATCGACGAGGGGCGCGGCCGCCCGCTCGACCTGGGGATTGAAGTGCCGGGGGACGAGCTGGGGCCGATCGCAACACAGGAGCTGTGGGCCGAGGTGCTCGACCGGATTGCCGCGCTGGCCGCGGCCCATCGCACGACACTGGTCTTCGTCAACACCCGCCGGCTGGTCGAGCGGGTGGCGCACCAGCTTTCCCCCCGCCTCGCCCACCTGGGCGAGAGCGCCGTCGTCGCCCACCACGGCTCGCTGGCGCGCCGGACCCGCCTGCTGGCGGAGGACCGCCTGAAGCGTGGCGAGGCGCGGGTCTGTGTGGCCACCGCCTCGCTCGAGCTCGGCATCGACGTCGGCGCCGTGGATCTCGTCTGCCAGATCGGCTCGCCCCGCTCGGTGGCGCTCTGCCTGCAGCGGGTCGGCCGCTCCGGCCATGCCGTGCACCGGACGCCGAAGGGGAGGCTTTTCCCCCTGACGCGCGACGAGCTGATCGAGTGCGCGGCGATCCTCCGCCTGGCGCGCCGGGGCGAGATCGATCACCTGGAAATTCCTCCATGGCCGCTGGACGTCCTGGCCCAACAGGTGGTGGCGGCCTGCGCCGCCGAGCCGTGGCAGGAGGAAGATCTTTTTGCACTTGCACGCCGCGCCTGGCCCTACCGCGATCTTCCCCGCGAGCGGTTCGACCAGGTGGTCGGGATGCTGTCGGAGGGATTCGAGACAGCGCGCGGCCGCCGCGGGGCGCTGCTGCACCGCGACGCCGTCAACGGACGGCTGAAGGCCCGGAGAGGTGCGCGTCTCACGGCGCTCACGAGCGGCGGGGCGATCCCCGATAACGCCGACTACGACGTGGTGAAAGATCCCGAGAGCACCCTCGTCGGCAGGGTGAACGAGGATTTCGCGATCGAGAGCATGGCGGGAGACGTCTTCCTGCTCGGCAACGCGTCCTGGCGCATCCGGCGCGTCGAGAGGGGACGGGTCCGGGTCGAGGACGCGCAGGGCGCGACCCCGACGATCCCCTTCTGGCTGGGGGAGGCGCCGTCACGGACACCGGAGCTGTCGGCCGCCGTCGGCGCGCTGCGGCAGGATGTGGATGAGCGGTCCGGCGCGGTGGCTTCGGCGGCCCTGGAGTTTCTCGAGCGGGAGATCGGCCTGCCGAAGGCGGCGGCGGAGCAGATCGCCGCCTACGTGGCCGAGGGAAAGCGGGTGCTCGGCACGGTGCCGACGGCGCGGCGGGTCGTCGCCGAGCGGTTCTTCGACGAGACGGGCGGGATGCAGCTTGTCATCCATGCGCCGTTCGGGGGAAGGATCAACCGCGCCTGGGGGCTGGCGCTTCGCAAGCGCTTCTGCCGCACCTTCGATTTCGAACTGCAGGCCGCCGCGACCGACGACGGGATCAACCTGTCGCTGGGACCGCAGCATTCCTTTCCGCTGGAGAGCATCTTCGAATTCCTGAAAGCGGGGAGTGTCGAGAAGGTCCTGACGCAGGCTCTCCTCGCAGCCCCCGTCTTCACCACGCGCTGGCGCTGGAATGCCGCGCGCTCGCTGGCGCTGCCGCGGCACCAGAGAGGCCGCCGCGTGCCGGCGCCTTTGCAGAGGATGCGGGCCGACGATCTTATGGCAGCGGTCTTCCCGGCGCAGGCCGCCTGCCAGGACAACGCCCCCGGCGGCGACATCGAGATTCCTGATCACCCGCTGGTGTTCGAGACGATGCGCGACGCTCTCCACGAGGCGCTCGATCTCGACGGTCTGGTCAAGGTGCTGCGCGACATCGAATCGGGCGCCATCGAGGTAGTGGCGCGGGACACACCGCAGCCGTCGGTGTTCGCGCACCAGATCCTGAACGCCATGCCGTATGCCTTCCTCGACGACGCGCCTCTCGAAGAGCGCCGCGCCCGCGCCGTGGCGCTGCGGCGCGCCCTGCCCGAAAGCGCCCGCGACCTGGGACGGCTCGACCCGCAGGCCGTCCGCGCCGCGTCCGAGGACGCGTGGCCGGAGGCGCGTGACAAGGACGAATTGCATGACGCCCTGCTGGGGCTGGTCCTCCTGCCCGCGGACCAGGCGGCGTCGCGTTTCGGCCGGGAGGTGGAGGGCTGGTTTGAGGCGCTGGCGGCGGATCGGCGCGTGCTCCGCATCGGAGATCATTGGACGGCCGCCGAGCGCGTGGAGATCGCCCGGGCGGCGCTTCAAGGCGACGCCGGGGCCGTGACCGATGTTGTGCGCGGCTGGGCCGAGGTGCTCGGGCCGTTCCGCAGCGCCATGCTGGCGGCGACATTGAGGCTGCCCGAGGCGGGCGTGGAGGAGGCCGCCCATGCGCTCGAGGCCGGGGGGATGCTCCTGCGCGGCCGGTTCTCTGAAGCGGAGCCCGGCGAGGGGGAGGAGGGCATCGAGTGGTGCGATCGCCGGATCCTGGCGCGGATCCATCGCGCCACGATCGCTTCGCTGCGGCGCGAGATCGAGCCGGTGGGGGCGGATGTCTTCCTGCGCTTCCTGGCCGGGTGGCAGGGCATGGCGCCCGGCACCCGCGGCGAGGGGACGGGGGAGCTTCTCGAGGTGATCGCGAGCCTGCAGGGTTTCGAGGCTGCGGCCGAGACCTGGGAAGAGGCGATTCTTCCAGCCCGGATGGAACAGTACGACCCCGCCGACCTCGACCGGCTCTGTCTCGGGGGGGAGGTCGTCTGGGGACGCTTCTCCCGGCGCACCTTCGCCCCCGGGACGGAGGGGGGAGCAAGCCGCCGGGCGCCGATCCGCAGGGGGACCACGATATCGCTCGGCCTGCGCGAGGACCTCCCCTGGCTTCTGCAGCGACGTTCCGGCGCTTCCCCGATGTCGTCGCGCGCGCGGGCCGTGCTCGATCACATCCACGAGCGCGGGGCGTCCTACGCGGCGGAGATCATGAGCGCCTGCGGTCTTCTCCCGATCGAGCTTGACGAGGCGCTTGGGGAGCTGGTCTCGGGAGGGTACGCCACGTCCGACGGGTTCGGGCCGCTGCGGCGCCTGGCGCGCGGGCCCGCGTCGAACGCGCGCCGCGGCGCGTCGCGCTTCGGCAGGCGAAGAGGTGGCCGGCCTTCCGAGGGGGAGGGGCGATGGTCGCTTCTGGAAAGAACGCGCTCCGAGAGCGAGCCCGAGGACGCGGCGGAAGAGAGGGCGGCGCAGCTTCTCAGGAGGTACGGCATCCTGTGGCGGGATCTCCTGGCGCGCGAGGCGGCGGCGCCCTGGCGCGATCTCCTGCCGATCCTCCGCCGCGCCGAGGCGCGCGGCGAAATCCGGGGCGGGCGGTTCGTCGCCGGGTTCACGGGGGAGCAGTTCGCCATCCCCGAGGCGGTCGAGGGGCTGCGCGAGACCCGCCGCCTGGGGGACCAGGGGAAAGGATCGGTCGTCCTGCTTTCGTCCTGCGACCCGCTCAACCTGGCGGGAATCCTGACCCCCGGACCGCGCGTCCCGGCCTCTGCCGGTGGCCGGATCGTGCTCCTCGATGGGCTGCCGGTCGCCGCGCGGCAGGCGGAGGGGGAAGTCCAGATGCTCGTGGATCTCGATGCGGCGGCGGCGACACGCGTCCGGACTCTCCTCCTGTCAGCGGCGCGCCGCGCCGGGCGGGGCTGAGCCTACCTGCGTGGACCCGCTGACCCACACCCTCGTCGGCGTTGGGCTGGGGAACGCTTTTTTCCGCCGCGCCTACGGCAAGGCGGCCGTGCCGGTCCTTGCCCTCGCGTCGAACCTTCCCGACATCGACGGCGTCGTGATGCTGACGGGGGATTCCGCCTCCGTCCTGATGCGCCGCACGTTCGGCCACTCGCTGCTGACCGTCCCTCTCGGGTCGCTGGCGCTTGCCTTCGTGCTGCGGCGCTTTCTGCCGCGCCTGAGTTTCCGGGCGCTCTTCGGGATGACGCTCGTGGGAGCAGGGGTCCATCTTTTCTTCGACCTGATCAACTCGTTCGGGGTGGTCCTTCTCTGGCCGTTCAGCGCCTGGCGGCCCGAGCTGGCGATCGTCTTCATCATCGATCTCATCCTGACATCCATCCTGGCGGCACCGCTTCTTCTATGGACGGTTCGCCCGCTCCGGTCCCATCTGGTTGCGATGTCGCGCGCGGCGCTGGCGTGCGTCGCGGCCTATCTTCTTTTCTGCAGCGCGTTCCGCGTCCGGGCGGAGAGGGCGCTGGCCGACGCGCAGCCTCCGGGCAAGCCCGCCGAATTCTCCTATGTCTTCCCCGAGCCGCTCGGCCCGCACCGCTGGCGCGGTGTGGTCCGCCATGACGGCGCCTACGCTCTGTATCTTCTTTACGCCCTGTCCGGCCGTGCCGAGCCCTGCGGCAAGGTGGCGACCGCGATCGACGATCCGCGCGTGCTTCTGGCGATGGCGACCCCGCTCGGCCGGCGGCTCGGTGATTGCTTCAAGGCCCCGGTCTGGAGCGTGGCGCCGGCCGCGGCGGTTCCAGACTCTCCGGGCGCGCCGGGCGGGGTGGCCGTGGTGAGCGCCGAGGACCTGAGGTTGCGCTCGCTCGTTCTGGACCGTCCGGGGATTTTCGTCTTCCGTTTCCGGGTGGACGCCGGCGACGGGATCTATCCGATCCGCTGAGCGGGCCTGCCCGGCCTGCGCGTGCTATCATCCGCGTCTTCAAACCAATGCCCGAGGATGTCTCTCGGCCCTTCTGTCGAGGACGCTACGATGATCGCCGCGCCTGCCTCCATGCCGCGAGTCCGCGCCGCCATGCGTTTCCGGGCGGCTCTCACGCTCTTCCTGTCCGTCGTCCTGGGGCTCACCCATGCGAACGGGGCGAAAGAGCCGAAGCTCGACGTCAACGCCGTCCCCGACAACGCCCGCACGGTCGCGTTCACGACGCACGAAGGGACCTGGATGTCGGTGGACGTGGCGCCGGACGGCAGGACGATCCTGTTCGATCTCCTCGGGGACATCTACCGGATGCCGATCGCCGGGGGCAAGGCCGAGCGGATCACCTCGGGCCTGGCCTACGACTTCGCCCCGCGCTACTCGCCCGATGGCAAAACGATCGTGTTCTGCAGCGACCGCGGCGGCACGATGAACCTCTGGCTCATGAGCGGGGACGGCTCGTCCCCGCGCGCGCTGACCGAGGAGAAGGACGCCGTGCTCTCCTCCCCCTCCTGGACCCCGGACGGGCTCTACGTGCTGGCGCGCAAGGAGGAGACGTCGAAGGCGGGCATTCCTCCCGTGGAAGTCTGGATGTACCACCGGGACGGCGGAAGCGGCGTCAAGGTCATCGCGAAGGAAAAGATGAACAACTCGGCGGGCCCGATCGCCAGCCCCGATGGCCGCTACATCTATCTATCGGGGCGGCCAAGGCGGTTCTCCTACCTGCCGCGGATGGACGACGGGCTCTGGCAGCTTTTCCGGTTTGACCGGCTGACGGGCGAGCAGATTGCGATCACCAGCGGCCCGGGGGGCGGGCTTCGGCCGACACTGTCGCCCGACGGGAAAAAACTGGTCTACGCGCGCCGGGATGACGCCGCCACCCTCCTCGTGGTGCGCGACCTTGAGACCGGCGGCGAGCGGGTCCTCGACCGCGGGCTGTCGCGCGACGACGAGGAGGGGTTTGCCCAGATGGATATCCTGCCGTCGGCGGCCTTCACGCCGGACGGCGCGTCGCTTTTCTACTGGAGCCGCGGGACCATCCACCGGGTTGAGATCGCCTCGGCGCGCCAGGCGGAGGTGCCGTTCACCGCCGAGGTGTCGCTCGCGCTGAGGCCCCTCCTGAGGACCGAGGTGCCGGTCGGGCGGCCGGAATTCCGGGCGCGTCTGCTGCGCTGGCCGACCCTCTCGCCCGACGGAAGCCTGCTGTCGTTCGAGGCGCTCGGGAAGATCTGGATCACCGCGATCGAGAGCGGCAAGGCCGGCGCGCCGCGCCGGTTGACCAACGGCGACGGCAAGGAGTATGCCCCGCAGTTCTCTCCGGACGGCGCCTGGATCGCCTATGTCTCCTGGTCCGACAAGGATCTCGGTCATGTCTACAAGGTGCGCGCCTCGCGCCGGGGCGGCGCGGGGCCGGTGCGGCTCACACGTAGAGGTGGGCATTACATCAACCCGGCCTGGTCGCCCAAGGGGGACCGCATCGCCGTCGTGGCGGGGACCGGGGCCGAGCGGCGTGGCCAGCAGCCGGAGCAGGACGCCTATTACGAGATCCGCTGGCTGCCGGCGAACGCGGGGTCCGAAGGGACCGATCCGCGCCCCATCGCCGCCGTGACCCAGATCGAGAGCTTGCGGTATCACCCGATCGCCACCTGGAGGCCCGACGGCGAGCGGATCCTCTTCGAGGAGTTGGCGCCCGAAGGAGGGGGCGGGCCGGACGACCCGAGGAAGGTCGACCTGGTGTCGGTCCGTCTCGACGGCACCGACAAGCAGCGCCATCTCCGTTTCCTGCAGGCCGAGAACGCCGTCCCCTCGCCGGACGGCGCCTGGGTGGCCTACGTCAGCCGGGACGATGTCTGGGTCACCGCGATGCCGCAGGCGGGGGCGGGGCCGGTGGAGATTTCTCCCGAGAAGAGTGTCGTGCCGGTCTACCGGCTGAGCACCGACGGCGGCGGCTACATCGGCTGGGCGGACTCGGGCAGGACCATTGTCTGGGGCATGGGCGGGACAATCTACCGGCAGCGGCTGGACGTCGTCCGCGAAGCGGCGATCAAGAAGGCGCAGGAAGCGAAGACGAAGGAGGCCGCTGCCGCGGCGGCGGGCGGGTCGGGCGGCGAGTCGGCCGGCCAGTCGGAGTCAAAGGACGACGAGGCGATGCCGAAGCCCGAAGCGATCCCGGTCGTCCTCGAGGCGAAAGCGCCGGCCCCCTCAGGCTCGGTGATACTGAAAAACGTCCGCGCCATCACGATGAAGGGGGACCAGGTCCTCGAGCGGGCGGACATCGTGGTCACCGGGAACCGGATAGCCGCCATCGGCCCCTCCGGCAGCGTTGACGCGCCGGCCGGCGCCGCGGCGTTCGACATGGGGGGAAAGACGGTCATCCCCGGGCTCGTGGACGTGCACGCCCACCTGCACTACTCGGCCTTCGAGATCTTCCCCGAGAAGAAATGGGAGTACATCGTCAACCTGGCGTACGGCGTCACGACGGTCCACGACCCGTCGGCCCACAGTGTCGACGTGTTCGCCGAGGCCGAGCAGGTCGAGGCGGGGGAGATGATCGGCCCCCGCATCTATAGCAGCGGCGACGTCCTGTACGGCGGCCAGCAGGCCGCCCAGTTCGCGAGGGTGGACAGCTTCGAAGACGCGCTGCACGCGGTGCGGCGGATGAAGGCCTACGGCGCGCACTGGCTCAAGGTCTACCAGCAGCCGCGGCGCGAGCAGCGGATCTGGTTCCTGCAGGCGGCCCGCCAGGAGGGGGTCGGGGCGACGATGGAGGGGGCAGGAGAGCTGCATACCGACCTCACCAACTTCATCGACGGCTTCACCGGGATGGAGCATTCGCTTCCCGTGGCGATCTACGACGACGTGGTGACCCTCGCGGCGCGCTCGGGGACCGCCTACACGCCGACCCTCATCGTTTCGTACGGCGGCCCGGCGGCCGAGGTCTACTGGTACCAGCACGCGAACCCGCACGACGATCCGAAGCTGCGGCGCTTCACTCCGCACTCCGCGCTCGACACGTACGGCCGCCGCCGCCCCTGGTACCCGGAGGACGATTTCCATTTCCCCACCGTGGCGAACGGGGCGGCGCGCATCGCCCGCGCCGGAGGCCGTGTCTGCCTGGGGGCGCACGGTCAGCTTCAGGGACTGGGGGCCCACTGGGAGATGTGGTCCTTCACCCTAGGGAAGGGGATGACGCCGATGGAGGCGCTGCGGACCGCCACCGCGAGCGGGGCGGAAGCACTCGGCTTCGGGAAGGACCTGGGCACGCTCGAGGCGGGGAAACTCGCCGACCTCGTGGTCATCGACGGCGATCCGCTCGCCGACATCCGCCAGTCGCAGCGCGTGACCTGGACGATGAAAAACGGCGTCCTCTACGACGCCGCCACGATGGACGAGGTCTGGCCGGAGAAAAAGCGGCTGGGGCCCTTCTTCTGGCAGGAGTGAGAAGCTGGGCCGGGGGCTATCCCCCTCAGTTTCCTGCGGAGGATTTCCGCGCCGAGGCTCGCCCTGGCTCGATCACCAGATCGCCGCTTCCGGTATCGATCTTGATCTTGGTCCGGCCGTCGCCCCGGCGGTAGCCCAGGACCTCCTTGCCCCTGACGATCGGTTGCGCGTCGGGGTAGCGGCTGACGATGTCGCCGCTCCCCTGGTCGGCGCGCGCCTCGAAACTGGCGTCCGGGCCGAGGCGGAGGGTCACGTCGCCGCTCCCGGTTCCAGCCTTTACCTGCACGAGTCGCGAGCCCCTGGCCGAGAAATCGATGTTGCCGGAGCCAGTGGCGGCGTTGAACTCTTCCGCGTCGAGGTCGAGGGCGTGCACGTCACCCGAGCCGGTGGCGGCCTTGACCTTTCCGGCGCGGGCCATGTCGAACGTGACGTCACCCGAACCGGTCGAGCAGACCAGCCGGTCGCCATCGAAATCCTTCACGACGCAGTTTCCGCTTCCCGTGGCGCACTTCAGGTCGCCCGCAGCGCCCTTTGCCGTGATATCCCCCGAACCGGAGGCGGCGGCGATCTTTCCCTGAATGTTCTGCAACGACTGATCGCCCGAGCCCGTGTCGAACGCCAGCGTCCCGCGCACCCCTTCGGCCTCGAGCGAACCGACGACGTTTCGGAAGGCCGCCTCGAGGTCGCTCTTTGGCAGCCGTACCTCGACGTCCGCGTACATCGCGACCCCCTTCCCGGAGCTGACCTTGACCCTGCGGCCGTCATATTCCGTACTGGTCGAGTCGCCGCCGAACCAGCCCGCGAGCATCCCGTCCTTGCCGGTGGGGGCGTAGCGGACGGTCTCGCCCTTCTCAATCGGGTAGCGCACACGCAGGGTCGGCCGGCCCTCCTTCCCCGCGACCTGTTCGAACGAGAAGCGGGCGGCTATCTCTTCGCTTTCGGCGTGCACGGTGGCGACCGCCACGACGGTCGCGCCGTCGCCGGGGACGACCCGCATCCGCCCCGCCAGGTTCTCGACCGCGAAAGGGGTGGAGAGCGGAGATGACAACTCGACCTTGAGCGTCCGGGTCGCTTCGGCGGCGGCCAGGGGCGCGGAAGTCAGGACGAGCAGTGCCGGAAGAGCCAGGACCGCCGGGGCCAGTAGAGCCAGGTGATGCCGCATGGGGAACCCTCCTCGGGAAGACGATCGAATCCTAATCTTACGCGGGACGGGCGCGGAAGGTTTCGGGGTCCTCGCCCTTCTCGCCCGCGACGGAGGCTGAAAGGCCCCAAGACACCGGGCCCGCGGTGGAGAGCACAGACTATCATTTGTATTGACAGAGGATCATTTCGACCGTATATACCGCTCACGCTCTTTATGTTCCGCCGGGGATGCGGCGGGCTTTCTTTTGTGCATTAACCCCTGCCGTATCAAGAAGTTGTTCCGGACAAGGCTTCCTTCGTAGTGGGAATGCTGACGGAGCGGGGGTCCTCCTGAGAGAAATCGACAGTCATTGAAACCCGGCGCTCTGTTCTCTCGCCTAAGTGGGTTCATAGGAGGACAGCCATGAAAGCACTCTTCGCGCCTGGAGCGAAGTGGACACGGGTCTTGGCGGCGATCGGGCTGACCTTGCTGCTCGCGGCCCCGGCGATGTTGCTATGGGCCGGCAGGATCCAGCCCATCGATCCGACCACCGACGAACAGATGGAGCGGCGGATGGCCGAGATCGAGGGCCGACGTTTGGGCGAGATCAATCTGCCGCCGGCGTTTTATCCGCCCGCGGAGTTCTCGCCGTTCGGCGGGCTGCTTTCCCCGCAGCTGCGCGGCGCGG
>JANMQK010000247.1:0-3262 GCA_031370485.1 Acidobacteriota bacterium
GGCGCGGCGCTGGCGCTCCTGCCCGCGGCGCTCTGGGCGGCGGTGCTCTGGCGCGGCCTCGGTCCGGCGGCCGCGCGCGATTTCGTCTGGGTCAACAACGTCCTCCGGTTTACAGGAGGCGCCGCGCGCGGTCACGAGAACCCCGTCTACTATTACCTGCCGACGCTTTTTTTGGACTTCGCCCCCTGGAGCCTGCTTCTTCCCTTCGCCCTCGCCGCGGCCTGGGCCGCGATGCGCAGGGGGCGCGATCTCTCGATCACCTACCTGGCGGTCTGGTTCACGCTGCCGTTCCTGCTTCTGTCGATCGCGAGCACCAAGCGCGGCATCTACCTCCTGCCCATCTATCCGGCGGCAGCGCTGTTGGTCGGCTGGTGGCTGGCGGAGCAAGGCCCGCCCGCCGGCGACCGGCAGACCGTGCCGCGCGCCCGCCGCGTGGCCAGCATGCTCCTTCTGGGCGGGACGATCGTGCTGGCGGCGGTGCTTCTGGCGGCGCTTCTCCTGGCGCGGCCAGGGAGCGTGGCCGCCCCGGCCGCGCTCGTCCTGGTCGCCGCGGCCGCGGGCCTGGCCGCATTCCGGGCGATGCGCTCCGGGAGCACGATGCGTCTCGGGTTCATCGTGGCAGGACTCTGCGCGATTCTCGAGATCGGCGCGGTCACGATGGTCGTCCCGGCGCTCGTCGATCGCGGCGTGAGCGCCCGGGAGGCGGGGCACCTCGTCCGGAGCCTCGTGGAGTCAGGGAACCGCGTCGTGCTCTACCGGGTCAAGGAAGGCTCTCTCGGCGGCTACCTGTTCTATTCAGGGATGACGCTGCCCAATCTGAAAACGCCGGAGGAGATGCAGGACGCCCTCGGATCGGGCGGGGCCGGACGCCGGGAGGCGCCCACGCTCGCGTTGATGCAGGAAGATACCTACGCGGAAGTCGCGCGGTCCTTGACGGTCGCCACGACGGTTGTCCGGCGCTTCGACGCCATGCCGGATCCGGCCGGGTGGTTCCGGGGCAGGAGCATGGTCCTCGTTGCGCTGGAACCGTAAGCGGCGCTACTTGCTCGCCGGCCAGGCCCACCCGGGGAGAAGTCCCGGATGGGCGGCCGTCCCGAGGGAGGTGCGCCGGGACGGCCGCGGCGCCTCGGGTGGCGCCATGACGGTGCGGGTTTGAGGGTTCAGGCGAACGAGGGTTGGAGGGGAGGGACCGGCGGCTCCGAGGTGACCGCCCCCAGGCACCATGGTTCCTCCGATCCCTCCCCCCATATCAGGCAACCGTCGTTCGCGCTCATCGTGACGTCTAACAAACGCAAGGGGGGTGCCAGGGTGCTCCGCGCGCATCGGGGATCCTGATCGCGTCGCATAACATGCTGGAGAACGAAGACTTGCAATGCGAACCCAGCTCTCCGGGCCCGGGAGGGGAGCGTCGACCTGCGGGCGCTTAGCGTCCGGGGGCGGCCGCGGAGGGCGGACGCGGGCCGGACTCGTCACGACAAGGACGGCTGCGTATCACCCAGGCGTTGCGCCGCCATGTGTGATACGGGTAGAATGCGTTGGGGGCGCGAGGCCCCGATTTCCCGGGAGACTTGGATGAAGATCCTCATGACGACAACCGCGTTCCGGGCCGTGCTGGTCGCGGCGCTCTGCGCCGGGGCCGTCGTCGCATGCAACAACGACAACAAGAACACGGTGATCGTCGATGGGCTCGACTGCGGGCTCGTGCGGGCCGACCTGACCGGCACCTGGGTCGTGAACTTCACGGCCGACTCGACCGTATTCACGAACTGCGACAATTCCGGCAAGGACAACAGCCCCGTGAGCGTCAGCGGCACACCCATCACCTTCACGAACGTGAACGCCTTCGCCAGCCCCTCGGGTGCGAGCTTCGATGTGATCGGGGCGGGATCGAATATCTCGAACGAGCTTCTCGCCAGCATCGAGGCGGACTCCTGCCTGGCGCTCGTGCAGGTCTGGGAAAACACCTCGAAGGCGTGGATCCAGTGCCTCGGCACGCTCGACCGCAACAACCGCACTATTTCGGCATTCTGCGATTCGGCCGACCTCGACACGAACATGCCGCTCGACGGTGCGCCCGACGTCGCCTGCGACCTCGCCAGGACCCTGAGCGTCGTCATCAGTACCCCCTGAGCGGGGGAATGGCCCGCTGCGGTGGATCTCCCCGCGCTATCGCGCTACAATGCGGCTTCCCGCGGGGCCAGAAGGGCGAACGGGGCGCATTCCGCGACGGGGCAAACGATGACCACGGACGAAATCAGGGCGAGAATCGAGACCTCCATACCCGGCACGGAAGCCCTGGTTTCGGGCGAGGACGCCCATTACAGCGCCGTGGTGGTGTCCACGTCGTTCGAAGGGAAGTCGCGCATCGACCGCCACCAGATGATCTATGCCCTGTTCAAGGACGAGATGGCCCGTGAGGAGATCCACGCGCTTTCGCTAAAGACCACGACACCTACCGAGCAGCGGGCCACCGCTGTCAAATTGGAGATATGACCATGGACGAGAACCAGAAGCTCCTCGACGACATCAAGAAGGAAATTGCCTCGAACCCGATCGTGCTCTTCGCCAAGGGAACGAAGGATGAGCCGCGCTGCGGCTTCTCGGCGCGCACGATCGCGATGTTCCAGGAGATCGGCAAGCCCTTCAAGGTGGTCGACATCCTTCCGGACCCCAGGATCCGCCAGGTGCTCTCGGCTCACAGCAACTGGCCGACGGTTCCGCAGGTGTTCATCAAGGGGCAGTTCGTGGGAGGCTGCGACATCGTCACCGAGATGTTCCAGGAGGGGGAGCTGCAGAAGCTGGTCGAGGACGCCTTCGCCTCCTGACGTTACTCCCCGATAATCTTCACCAGCACGCGCTTCGGCCGCCGGCCGTCGAACTCGCCGTAAAAGATCTGCTCCCAGGGCCCGCAGTCCAGCTTGCCCCCGGTGATCGCCACGACCACCTCGCGCCCCATCACCTGGCGCTTGTGGTGCGCGTCCCCGTTGTCCTCCCCCGTCCGGTTGTGGTGGTAGCGCTCGCTGCCTGAGTCAAAAGGCGCCAGCCACTCGAGCCACTTCTTGTAGTCCTCGTGCAGCCCCGGCTCGTCGTCATTGATGAAGACCGAGGAGGTGATGTGCATGCTGTTCACCAGGCAGAGCCCCTCCTTCACCTTCGAGTCCGCCACCGCCTTTTCCACCCGTGAAGTGATGTTCACGAAATCCATCCTCTCCGGGACCGTCAAAGTCAGGTACGTCGTGTGCGATTTCATAACCGTCTCCTG
>JANMQK010000250.1:0-9994 GCA_031370485.1 Acidobacteriota bacterium
GCCGTCAGCCCCTTGATCGGCAAGCCGCTCGGATTGGTCACGTAGGCTTCAATCAGGACCAGTTCGGAGGTGGCCCGCTCGATCGGGGGGCGGGGTGGCTCCGCGGAAGCCGGCGCCCCCTGCCCGGCGGACGACCCGAGAAGGCCCAGCGGCAGAATCAGCAGAAGGGCTGCGATCTTCGCTGTCCGGAACGGTGCGATCGACCTGAAAGATTTCTTCATGTCACGATGCCTCCTGGGGTTCGACCTCTTCAATCCAAGCTCCGCGGTCGGTGCTCCTGGGGATTGTCCTTGATTGTATCGAAAAACGCGTGCGTCTCCCCCCTGCGCCCGGAGAACTGGCGCAGCACTGGCACCGCATCGCGCCAGACGCGGCTATGCGCCCGAAACGCCGCCCTAAAAACCCCGGGGCAGCCGCCGTAATCCAGCGCCTCAATCGCATCCGCGTCCTCGGTGATGGATCACGGAAGGCCCTCTGCGTGGCACACAGATTCGACCTTACCGGCCCCCGGCGTCCACTACGAGCCCCCCGACCCGTCGCAATCTCAGGACAGGCTCGCCCGCCGCGCGCGAGGCGGCGAGGTCGGCCTCGATCTCCAGGATCCAGTCGTTGAAGCCGTCTGGGTCGACGAGAGTTTGCTGCACGATCCAGCGCGCGCCGTCGTCCGACGGTTCGACGTGCGTGTGGCGCATGTTGCGGGCCTCGGGGTCGAGGCGCAGGACAGCGTGCTCGAGGCGATGGGCGGCGCGCGCCGCGGCCAGACGCTCGGAGGTCCAGGGCTGGCCGTCGGTGTCGTCGAGCAGGTCCATCGACTCGAGCGCTTGCTCGTCCTTCTCGATCGACCAGGCGCGCAGGAAGGCGAAGACGCGCGTGCGGATCGTGGCGGTGAAGGTCCTGGCGTCTTTGGTGATGTCGGGAGGCTCCTCGGGGTGCGGCGTCTGCTCCGGGGCGCCCGCGGCAGCCAAACCGGCCGCGCGGGCCGGGTCGAGCATCCGCTGCCATTCCTCGAGCAGGCTCGCGTCGACGCGGCGCAGCATGTCGCGCAGGTAGAGCTCTATCTCGAAGACGGCGTCGGTCTTGGTCTGGTCCGGGACGGTCTGCACGAGCACCTTGTAGACACTGTGGAGGTGACGCAGCAAAAGTCCCTCGGCGCGCTCGAGGTCGTACTCCTGGATGTAGTCCGAGAACGAACGGAAGCCCTCGAACATCTCGAGGGCGATCGACTTGGGGCGGATGTTCTCCTCGCCGACCCAGGGGTGGCGGTCGGCGAAGGCATTGAAAGTCGCGTAGACGAACTCGCGCAGCGGCTTCGGGTGCTCCATCTTCTCGAGCTTCTCCATGCGCTGGTCGTAGTCGAGCCCCTCGGCCTTCATCTCGGCGATCGCCTTGTCCTTGAGCTTGTCGAGCTGGCGCCGCAGGATGAGGTCGGGATTCTCGAGGATGCTCTCGACCAGGATGAGAAGATCGAGGGGGTAGGCCTCGGACGCCGCATCGAGAAGCGGGATCGTCTCCAGGAGATAGAGCGAGAGGGCCTGGTTCATCGAGAAGTCTTCCTGGAGGTCCACGTTCACCCGCACCCTCGACCCTTCGGGACTCCTCGGCACGATCTCGACGATGCCGCGCGCCAGGAGCGCCCGGAAAAGCTGCCAGCCGCGCTTGAAGTGGGCCGTCTTCGCGTGGTCGGTCTCGTGGCTGTCGCGGATGAGCGCCTGCATCGCGCGGCAGCCGTCGCCGCGGCGCGACAGGACGTTCAACAGCATCCCGTGCGTCACCTCGAAGCGCGACAGGAGCCGCTCGGGCGGGGCGCCGATGAGCCTCTTGAAGGTCTCCTTGTCCCAGTTGGCAAAATTGCGCTCGGGCGGCTGGCGCTTGACGAACTTCTTGCCGTCTTTCGCCTTCTCGCCGAGCCTGAGGTTCTCGATCGCGTGCTCGGGCGCCTGCGCCACGACATACCCGCGGTCGTCGAAGCCCTTGCGCCCTGCGCGCCCGGCGATCTGGTGGAAGTCGCGCGCCGAGAGGACCGCCGTCTTGTGCCCGTCGTACTTGCACAGGCGCGAGAAGAGCACCGTGCGGATCGGCACGTTGATGCCGACGCCGAGGGTGTCGGTGCCGCAGATGACCTTCAGGAGACCCCGCTGCGCGAGTTGCTCGATGAGGACGCGGTACCGGGGCAGGAGGCCGGCATGGTGCACGCCGATCCCCTGCTTGAGCCACTTGCGGACCGTCGGGCCGTACGGACTCGTGAAACGGACGTCGCCGATGGCTTCCGCGACGGCGTTTTTCTCCTCGCGGCTGCAGAGGTTGAGGCTGGTAAATCCCTGCGCGTTGTCGGCGGCGTCTTTCTGCGTGAAATGGACGACGTACACGGGGGCTTTCCCCTCGACGACCAGGGTCTCGACCATCTGCGCCAGCGTGATCTCGGAGTAGGCGTACTCGAGCGGCACCGGCCGCTCGATGGATCGGACCGTGGCGGTTGGAAGGCCGTTCAGCCGCGTCAGCGCCTCCGCGAAGAAGGTGACGTCCCCGAGGGTGGCGGACATCAGGAGAAAGCGGGTCCGCGGCAGGGTTAATAGCGGCGCCTGCCAGGCGACACCCCGGTCGCGGTCCGCGTACCAGTGGAACTCGTCCATCACGACCTCATCGACCTGCGCGTCCGCCCCCTCCCGGAGCGCCATGTTGGCGAGCACCTCGGCGGTGCAGCACAAGACCGGCGCGTCGCGGTTGACGGTGGCGTCCCCGGTCGACAGGCCGACGTTCTCCGGGCCGAGCTCGCGGCAGAGCGCCATCCACTTCTCGTTGACCAGCGCCTTGATCGGACAGGTGTAGACGGAGCGCCTCCGGTGCGCCAGCGCCGCGAAGTGCAGCGCCGAGGCCACGAGCGATTTTCCCGACCCGGTCGGAGTGTTCAGGATGACGTTTTTCCCCTCGAAGAGGGCCAGGACGGCTTCCTCCTGCGCCGGGTAAAGCGTCAGCCCCCGGTAGGCCACGTAGTCGAGGAAGCGCCCCAAGAGCTCGTCGCTCGCGGCTTCGCGCGGAGGCAGAAGGTCGTAAAGAGGCGCGGACATGGCCCGGCTATTGTGGACTGCTTTCCCTGAGAGAGAAGATCGCCACGTCGTCCTTTTTGATCAGGGGCGTGCCGCACAGGTCGAGGAGCCCCTGGAACCGCGCGCGTCCCGCGTCGCTTCTCCAGGGGACGACCGGGTATTGGTCCGTCAGGCGGACCATCTCGGCGCGGCTGACCAGGATGTGGGTGAATCCCCGCCCGCGCAGCCAGTCGATGACTTCGCGGGCAGATCCGAGCCGCTCGATCGGGTCGCGCAGAAGCGACACGTCGTGCTGGGACGGGGACACGAAGCGGCGCGGAAAAGGAAAGGCCCGGGCCTCCCCCACGAACAGGACGCGCGCATCCTCGGGGAGTGCCCGCGCTTCGCGGAACGCGGGGAGCGGGTCGTTGACCGTCGCGGCCGAGGCGAGGCTCCCCGCGTCACGGCCAAGAAGCCGCAGGCCGCCGAGCGCCTGGACGTACACCCCCGACGCGGCGGCGCCGAGGACGAGCGCGAAGGACAAAGCCAGGCCGCCTGCGATCGACCCGGCCCGCGTGCGGGCCCCGGCCGCCGCGAGCAACAAGAGAACCGCCAGGCTCGGCAGCAGAAAGCGCGGCAGGGTGCCGCTCATCCCCCAGGCGAGAAGTCCGAACACCGCCATGGCCCCCCAGCGTCCGATCCGTGCGCCGCGCAGCGTCCAGCAGGCGAGTGCCGCCGCCAGGATCAGGGGAAGAAGGTAGGCGAACTCGAGCGACAGGACGGCATGCCGGAGCGCCGCCCCGAAGGGGCCGCGCGCGGAGGGAGAGAACGCCAGGCTTCCCGCGTCGCGCCACAGCGTGTCGATCCCTTGCCGTCGCCAGAAAAGGGGCGCCGCCGGGTCGCGCAGCAGGACGAGGTTCTTCAGCCACCAGGGCGCGCTGCCCGCCAGCCAGCCCGCCGCGGCCGCGGCCAGCCGCGCCAGGGGCCGCCGCGATCTGTACGCGAGCAAACCGAAGACGAGCACCGTCCAGGGCAGCCCCTGAAGCCGCGCGGCCGCGCCGATCCCGGCGAGCAGGCCGGCCAGGACCGCCCCGCCCCGTGTGTCGCGCCCTCCGGCCGCGACGGCAAGGGCTCCCAGGACGGCGGCGAGGAACCACCCTTCCGCCGCGGGGTAACCCGGCAACGGCGCCGCCAGCGGAGAGAGCGGGAGAGCCATCCCGGCCAGGATTGCCGCCCAGCGCGGCGCGCCGGCGCGGGTCCCGAGCGCCGCGAGCGCCGTTCCCGCCACGACGAAGCTGGCCAGGTGGAGAAGCGCCGGGACCCGATCGAGCCCGGCCGCCAGCGGGAAGAGCGCCACCAACTGGGCGAGAGGGGGGAAGGTGGCGAAGAGGTTTTCGGGATGGGGCGACAGCCGTTCTTCGAGAAGCGCCTGCCACGGCAGGGCCAGATGGTAGACCAGCGCGTCATAGAAGAAGGGGGGCGCCAGCGCCGCCGGAAGGAAGATCAGCGCCGGCAGCGCCACGGCGGCCGCCGCTCCGCCGCGCCATCCCCGCGCCCGCCAGCGCCCCGTCGCCGCGAGAGCGACCGCGACGACGAGCAGGACGCCGCCGATCAGAAGGCGCGCCAGGCCGCAGGCCAGCCCGGCCATCGCGAACACCCAGGCGCCAATCACGAAGTCGACCCCGGGCCGGGCCGCGGGCCCGATCGGCAGCCGGGCAACCCGGCGGGCGCGAGCGCCGACCGCGGCCAGCACGACACACCCGATCACCGCGGCGGCAAGGCTCACGATCGGCGACAACCCGGGCATCGCGCTCTTCACTCCCACCTTACTGGACGGCGACGCGCGGCATCCGATCGTTCTGAAACCAAC
The DNA here is from genome assembly GCA_031370485.1 of Acidobacteriota bacterium. Taxonomy (GTDB): domain Bacteria; phylum Acidobacteriota; class Polarisedimenticolia; order Gp22-AA2; family Gp22-AA2; genus JANMQK01. The sequence continues at coordinate 4,894 of JANMQK010000250.1, forward strand.
AGGTGGTCGCGGTTCTCAGGTCACCACCTCACATCCGTGATGACCAGGACGGCCCCGCTGATGGCCAGGCCCGCGATGAAGGCGAAGTAGGACAGGCGAACGAACCGGTATTTCTTGCGGGCGAGAAATATCCCGAGCGTGTAGATCTCACGCACCTGCGCCTCGTACGTCCGGGAGGGATCGTTCATCATGTCCTCCATCGCCTTCTCGAACTGCGCGTACCCCAGGTTCATGAAGTCGCCGAAGAACAGCAGATTGAACCTCGGGCTGTTGACGTCGGGCGGTGACCTTCGGCGCGAAAAGTCCAGCTTTGGCATCACCGCATACGCTGCCAGCAGGACCGTCAACATGCAGAACGCCATCATCGTTACCGCGGCCCATTTGAACGCCGGCTCCGCCAGATAGCGAATCGAAAGCGTGATGATCATCGAGGCGACGCTCAACATGATGTTCGCCTTGACGTCCGCCAGCGCGCTCAACTGCACGTGATGCCATCGTGTCTGGCGGATCATCTGATCGAGGTGCGCGCCCGGTTGCGCGATGTTCATGAGTGGCCCTCCCGTCTGCCCTGCTCATGCGGATACTACGCCATCGGCCGGCGCATGCGCCGTCCACGCCCGGAGGAGACGGCTGACACTCAGTGTCACGCCGGCGTCCCGGGTTGCGCGTAGGGCCCCCGGGCTCAATACTTTGCGCAAGGAGAATCGTGGAGGTCCGCATGGCCGGGGACGACATCTGCAGGACGATAGAACAGCTGATGAAGCGGGGAGCGGATCTCGACACGGTGCTTTCGAGCGCCGTCGAGGCACTGCATGAGTCGAACGAGCGTTTTCATTGGACCGGCATCTACGAATTGCATCCGGACAACGTCCTGCATCTCGGCCCGTTCATCGGGGCGCCGACGGACCACGTCTTCATAGCGGTCGGCAGGGGTGTGTGCGGCACGGCCGTGGCGGAAAGGCGCAACATCATGGTTCCGGACGTGACGAAGGCATCCAACTATCTCCCCTGCTCCGCCGCCACCCGATCCGAGCTCGTCGTCCTCATCCGGCAGGGCGAGCGGATCTTCGCGCAGATCGACATCGACAGCCACGAGCTGGACGCGTTCGACCCGGCCACAGTCGCCGCGGTCGAAAGGGTCGCGGACTCTCTCGCGGAGGCCTACGAGCGGCACGCGGCGCCCCGGTCCAAGGCGCGGACCGGCGGAACCGCGGCCGCCGGGTAGTCGGCTCCACATGGGCGGACGGCCTCCCTCGAAAACCCGCACGTCAGCGCGATCGGCCGGATCCGGCGCGGCGCACCGGAAGACCGTCGCCGATTACGAACGGCGGCTCCGCCTGCTCGACGGCCGGATGCGCATCCTGGAGAGGGAGAGACAGAAGCTTTCCGCCGTAGTCCATCACACGGACGCCGGCTTCCTGGCGTTCGATCCCTCGCTCAAGGTCCTGTGGGCGAACAACGCATTCGCCTCGCGCTTCTGGCTGGAGGGCAAGCCCGGGACCTTTCTCGGTCAGCCGTGCCATCGCGTCCTCTGCGATCGGCCCGCATCGTGCGCCGAATGCCCGGCCGAGCGGTCCTTCAAGGAGGGAGCCGTGGCGCACAGCGAGATGCGCCTGGAGATGGGCGGCCGGACCCGGCACCTCTACACGACGGCCATGCCGATCAGCACGATGGCCGGGTGCGTCGAGGAGACCATCGTCATGCTCCAGGACGTGTCGGACCTGCAGGTCCTTCGCCAGAGCGAGGCGCGCAAGGGCGCCATTCTCGACACCGCGCTGGACGCCATCCTGACGATCGACGGCCAGGGACGGATCACCGAGTTCAACCAGGCCGCCGAGAGAATGTTCGGCTGGACCCGTGAGGAGGTCGCCGGCCGCGAGATGGGCGAGCTCATCCTTCCGCCCGGCCAGCGCGAGACTTACCGCCAAGCCCTGGAGCGCTGCCTGAGGGCCGGCGCGACCCACGCGGTCAATCGCATGGTCGAGATGACGGCGATGTGCAGGGACGGAACCGAGTTCCCCGTCGAGCTCGCCCTCACACGAATTCCGCTGGACGGGGACCCCATGTTCACCGGCTACATCCGTGACATCAGCGAGCGCAGAACGGCCGAGGAGGCGCTGCGCAGCAGCGAAGAGCAGCTGCGCCAGGCGCAGAAGATGGAGGCCGTCGGGCGCCTCGCGGGCGGCGTGGCGCACGATTTCAACAATCTCCTGACCGTGATCCGGGGACGGTGCGAGCTGCTTGGGACGCGGATCGGCGATGTCGAAAAAATGAAGCGGGATATCGGGACGATCTACGATGCCTCCGAGCGGGCGGCGTCTCTGACCCACCAGTTGCTGGCCTTCAGCCGCCGGCAGGTGCTCGAGCCGAAGGTCCTCGAACTCAACCGCGTCGTCGCCGATCTCGTCCCGATGCTGCGTCGTCTCATCGGCGAGGACATCGACCTGGGGATGGTGCTGGCCACCGATATCGGCCGTGTGAGGGCGGACCCGGGGCAGGTTGAGCAGGTCATCATGAACCTCGTGGTGAACGCGCGCGACGCCATGCCCGAGGGCGGCCGGCTCACCATCGAAACTTCGGCGATCGACTTCGACGAGACCTACGCCCGGGTGCACGCGTCCGTCAAGCCCGGGCGGTATGTGATGGTCGCCGTCAGCGACACCGGCTCCGGCATGGACAGGGAGACCCAGGCCCGGGCGTTCGAGCCTTTCTTCACGACCAAGGAGCGGGGGAAGGGCACGGGTCTCGGGCTGGCCACCGCCTACGGCATCGTCAAGCAGAGCGGGGGGTACATCTGGGTTTACAGCGAGCCCGGTCAGGGCACGACCTTCAAGATCTACCTGCCGCGGGTGGAGGAAGCGGCGACCGCCGAGGCCCCCCCCGCGGCGTCCTCCCGGGCGCCCCGCGGCTCGGAGACCGTCCTACTCACGGAGGACGAGGACATCGTCCGGACGCTGGCGCGGGAGATCCTCGAATCCCACGGGTACACGATCCTGGAGGCACGGCGGGGCTCTGAGGCGTTGCAGGTGTGCGAGAGGTTCGAGGGCGAGATTCATCTTCTCCTGACCGATGTCGTGATGCCCCGGATGAGCGGACGCGATCTGGCCATTGAGGTCACGGCCCTCAGGCCTGGCGTGAAGGTCCTCTACATGTCGGGGTACACGGAAGACGCGATCGGCTATCACGGGGTCCTCGACCCCGGCCTGACCTATCTTCAAAAGCCGTTCACCCTGGCCTCCTTGACGCAGAAGGTGCGGGAGGCGCTGGACAGGCCCGCCGCCGCGCCCGACCTGGCCGCGATCGCGGGATGAGTCGCGGGCGGGGCCAAACCTGAGTGTCCCGGGCCGGCTAGGCAAATGCCTCGTCGAGCGCCGAGCGCATGCGCCTGGCCTGCTCATCGCACGTCGCCCACAATCCCTCCGGGTCGAGGGACGCATGGGTCTCGGCGACCCAGCGGGCGATGCCGTCGAGCGGTTCGTCCGGCCCGGGATCGATGAACCGATGGAGCGCGTCCGTCCCGAGCATGGCGAAGAGCGCCTCTTTCTTCGCGTCGCTCAGGGTCGATCGGATCTCGCCGCCGCGACGGGACAAACAGAATGGCGGCGTTCTTCTTACCAATGCATTGACGCACAGGTGATAGATGTCGGTGAGCGCGAACCTCGCCCCCGAGATGAGCCTGGCCATTCTGTTGAAATGACTACCGGGAACCCGCCACCGGCTGCTCCCGCCCAGCCAGCGAATGGGGATGGCCCGCAATCCGGTCCGCCCCGCCACCGCCTCGGCCAGCGCCGCGCCCTGCTCCCTGCCGAGACACCGGCCGAAGTCGAAGATGAAATAGTCCTGCTTGGCGGCGCGCAGGGCCAGCTGCAGGAAAGCGCAATCCACCCCCTGCACCACAACACCCGGCGCCTGGGGATGGGCCCACGCGAAGGAGACCGGGTCGCGCACGATGACCTGCCGGGCCCGTCGCCAGAACGCCGTCATGCCTTCCTGAAGTGCCAGGCGGATCGGGGCCGGCCCTTCCTCGAGGGCCGGCCCGGCGCCGAGCATGCATTGACCGACCGCGTGGACGGACGAACTTTCCGGGATGAACCGTCCGATATCCAGGTATCGCTCCACGTAGTAGGCGATGGCCTCTTCGGCGCTTCCGACGCGCTTTCTACGCAGCAGGCGCCCGGTGACGTCGACGCGGCCCCACATGGGGTTTATCTGGAAATCACCCCAGTAGACGACCGACCGGTACTCGGCCAGCTGCGCGGGCGACTCGATGTTCCGGTATCGGAGTTTCCCCGTCTTGCGGGGGCCGTCCATGAGGCAGAGATCAAACGTACGTCCCAGGGCCTTGAAGTACGACACCGCCGCCCTGTCGACGGAGAGCATCCCGGCGTTGTACCCGCGCAGATTTTCGGCGCAGACGACGGCGAGGTCCCTGGCAGGTCTGCCCCGCATGCCTGCGCTCCTCACCAGGGATGCGGCTGCCTTCTCATGAAGCCCATCGCCCTGAGAAATCGATCTTTGAGAGCCCTCATGTCGAATTTGCCGTTGCGCCGCGCCGTGGCAATGCGCCACCGGGCGCTGGCCTCGAGCCGGCCCTCTTCAAGGCTCGATTCCTTGCTGAGCACGCTGAGCCCGATCATGTAGTGATTGAGACCCCACACCTCAAGGCCGGCCATGGCGGACAGCGCGGTCCAATCGTCGGGCAGGCAGGTGACAGGGGACTGCAAGGCGGCGATTCGCTCGGCCGCGGGCCGGTTGAGCATGTAGCCGTGACAGCGCCACGCGGAATCCACCTTGACGAGATAGAGGCCGCGGCTCACCTTTCTCCGGGGCCTGCGCCGGTAGCGCCTGAGGGCGGTGAGCAGGAGGACCGTCGGCGTGGCCGTTTCGAGAAACTGGCAGAAACCGTGAAGGACAGTGCCCAGCCTTGGCGAGAGCAGCGTGTCGTCTTCCAGCACCAGTCCGTGGCGGTACCCCTTCGTCAGCATGTCCCTGCACATGCCGAGATGGCTCACGGCGCAACCCGTTTCTCCCGGGGAAATCTCCCTGCCGTAGCGCCGCTCGAATCCGGCGGTGTCGACCATCTGCCGCACCGCCTGAGGAT
>JANMQK010000271.1:0-17048 GCA_031370485.1 Acidobacteriota bacterium
GCCCGCGCGATCTCGTCGTAAGTCATTCCCTCGAGCGCCCTCATCAGGAGGGCTGAGCGGTCTACCTCCGGCAGCCTCCTCAGCCCGGCGACAACGACGTCGAATTCGGCCTTCTGCTCGAACCTCTCCTGTGGACCCGTCTGCGGGTCGGACAGGGCCTCATCGAGGGGGACATGGCGCGACTTCTTCCGAAGACCCTGCAGGAACAGGTTTCGCGCGATCGCGAAGAGATAACCCTTCACGGTGGCCATCTCGATCGGTCCGGGCGCCGTCCAGGCGCGCACGAAGGTCTCTGAAGTGATGTCCTCCGCCTCGCCCCGCTCGCCCGTGAGATACAGCGCGAAACGATACACGTCGGGCGCGTACTTCCTGTAGAGCGCGCTGAAGTCGGTCATCGGGCGATCTCATCACAGTCAGAAGATTCCGGCTGCGATGTCGGTCCAAGCATGGGCCATCATGCCGGGGCGGAGGTTTTTGCGCCAGAGGGCTAGGGCTCCGAACAGCACCCCATAGACGACGATTTTGAAGCACGCCCGAGACCCCTGGTACCCGTGGGATATCCCGAACAGCGCGGCCTGCAGGATCAGGGCCGCCGCCCTGCTGCGCGTGAGGGCCTCGAACTGTCTCTGGAAATAGCCGCGGAAGACCGTCTCTTCGACGACCCCGGCGCTTATCGAGACCCCGATCCAGAGGAGGATCTCGATGCTCCGCCGTGGCAGCAGCGCCTGGATCGACGCGGCCGGATCCGGTCCAAACCCCCATTGCCATGCCTGCTCGAACCCCATCCAGACGGCCCACGCGCCGATAGCCAGGGCTCCGTCGCGCAAAGCGTCCCCAGGGTCGTGCCGCCCCGGCGCAGCCCTCCCTTCCAGACGTAGAAGAAAAGGCCCCACTCCACGGCGATGAGCGAAAGGTAGAGCGGGATGACGTTCGGGTGCTCCGCCGGCATTGCGGGCTGCCCTTGCGCCTGCCGCTGCATGAGCGCTCCGCCAGCCGCCAGCGACAGAAACAGGACGATGAGCAGGGTCGTGTGCCACCGGGGTGCGACGAGCGCCGGGGCATCCGGATACATCCGCGCTGATGCGATCGTTGACATGGGGTCTCCCTCTTTCGGGAAGGTATCCACGAGGCCGGGAAAAGTTACAGGTGGGCGGCAGGTTCGATGAAGGGGCGCACGCGGTCCCAGATCCTGACGGGGTCGATGCCGCTGTTGCTCTGCACGATGCAGAAGAGGGACGGGTCGGCGGCCGAGAAGCAGTAATCGGCGTCCCAGCTTTCGAAAGGGGTGTTGCTCCAGACGCACCGGTCCGAAACCAGCGTCTGGGGCACCGCGCCGGTGCCGGCAAGGACATGGTCCTCCATGAGAAGGCCATCCTCGAGGGAGGACAGGTAGTAGAGGGAGTATTCCGTCCACTTGCGCTTTCTCTTCTCGGGCGGCAGCAGGTTCCACAGCCGCCAACGGTTCTGAAGCCTGAGCAGGTAATCGACCCACGAGTGCCGGCTGAAGCCCGACAGCTTCTCGATGAGATTCCGGCAGAGCCGCCTCGAAAGCAGCGCGGGGGTGACGTGCATGCCTGGGCTGTCGAGGCGCGGGTCGACCCCGAGCAGGGCCGCGGACGCCTGCCACCAGTGCTCGCGGCTGCTCTTGGCCAGAGGCTGCAGCAGCGCCTTGGAACCAAGGACCAGCCGCGAGTAGTCGATCGGCTTGGTGCAGATCACGTCGGGGTCGAACGTCAGCGTGAAGGGGGTGCCGGCGGCCCGGGCCGCCGCCAGCTTGATGATCTGCTGCTTTCTCCAGCCCCGGGCGGACTTGTGCCGGAGAAGCCCCGACTCGAGGACGTTCTCGTCGACGACTTCCGCCCCCAGATGACTCCAGGCGCGGAAGTGCCGGCGGGCGCTTTCCACCTCGTCGGCGGGGGTCACGATCAAGATGCGCTCGAACAGCCCGGGGCTGGCGAATCTCGCGAGCGAGCGGAAGAGGATTTCCGTGCGCTCCAGGTTCTGCGCGAAATGGTGGCCCCGGGTCCTGAACGGCAGGACCGCGCTGATCGTCATGTCCTGGACCCCTTCGAGGCCGTCACCTGCGCAAAGACCTCCGCGAGCGCCGCCGTCAGCCGGCGGCGTTCGTGGCGCTCGAGGAGGGCTGGAGGAACCGGCCCGGGCTGCCAACCGTCTCGCCAGCGACCAAAGACCAGACGCAACCCTTCCGCGATCGCCTGCGGGTCGAGCGGATCGCAGGCGGCGCCCAGCCCCGCCTGATCGATGATATCCGCCCCCGGGCCCGGGCCGAGGCATGCCAGGACGGGGCGGCCGGCGCGCAGATACGTATAGAGCTTCTGGGGCACGCGGCGCCGGCTCGTGCGCTCCTGGAAGAACACCACGTTCAGATCGGCGCCGAGGGCCGCTCGCACGGCATCCAGGTGGCCGACGTGGTCGGTGAACTCGACGAGATCGACGAGGCCGCGGCTCGCCAGGGCGTCCTTCAGGAACCAGAACCTGCGGCCGTGAACACGCAGCCTGAACCGTGAACGAAACTCCGTGTCCTGGCAGGCGGCACCGAGCGCCGCGGCGAAAGCGTCGAGCTCGCGCCCCGGCCGGGGCGCGCCGATCGACACGGCCAGAAGCCGCGCGGGATCGCGGCGGACCGTGTCGCTGGCCACGGCGCGGAAGTCCGCCTCGTCGAATCCGTTGGGGATGAACAGTACTTTTTCGGGCGGCAGGGAGTACCGATCGATCATCTCCTGCCGCACCGGCTCGGTGTTGGCGATCACGCGGGACGCGGATTGCCAAAGCTCGCGCGCCAGCCGATCGAAATAGGCGCGCTCGAGGGAGGTCGGGCGCCAGGAGGCGTTCAGCTGCCAGGGGGGATCGCGAAAGTCGACGACGAGCGGCAGCCCGGTCGCGCGCCGCAGCCAGAGGCCGAGGACCGGCAACCGGTCGGGCGGGGCTGAAAGGAAGATCAGCTCGACCGGATGGGTGCGGCACAGGTCCGCGCCGATGCGGGCCGCCGCCTTGAACCTTCCCCAGTCTCCTCGCAGGACGGGGCGCCGCGTCAGCCTCGCCGCGGCCGATCCCAGCGCGGCGCGAAAGGCCCCGCCGCCCCGCACGACGATCGCCTCGGGCGGGATCTCCGACATCAGCGACTCGTCCCGCGGTCGGGTCCGCTGCGGGTGGACCCGCAGCACGATCGGGCGCCAGCCGCAGGACGGCAGGTATTTCACGAACTTCGTGACCCGGAAAACACCCGAATCGGCGGTCGGAGGAAAGGTCGAGGTAACCACGAGAACGTCGCGCATTGGGCTCCGCGTCTTCCTCAGCGTCGAGCGCCGTTGACCTGGGTCCAGGAGCGCCCCGGATTATAGTCGCGACCTCCCTTCACCACCGGCGGGGATCGGCCCCGAGCGTCAACACGCCCGGCCCTGGATCGGGGACAGGGCACGTGCGATAATGCCACGCTCCAGCACATGGACGATCAAGCAGGCCATTGGGCGCCTGCACACGCGGTCCAGGGAACCGAAATGATCCAGCGAGAGCCCCTCTTCAGCATCATTGTACCTGTCTACAATCAGGCGCAATATCTTGGGCAGGCGCTCGAGACCCTGCAGGCCCAGACGGATCCTGACTGGGAGGCGGTGGTCGTCGACGACGGCTCGACCGACGCGACGCCGGCGGTGATCGCAGGCTGGGCTGCGCGTGAACCCCGCATCCGGGCCTTCCGCAAGATCAACGGCGGGGTCGCTTCGGCCCTGAATCTCGGTGCCCGCCAGGCCCGGGGGAAGTGGTTCTGCTGGCTGTCGTCCGACGATCTGTTCGAGCCGGGCAAGCTGGGTCTCCACCGAACATGGATAGAGAGCCATCAGGGTGCGCGCTTTTTTTACAGCTTCCCGCGCTCCCTCAACGACGCGACGGGCGCCATCACCAATCCCCGGACGCGGTACATGGCGCCGGAGCCGCGCTGGCAGGTCATCGAGCACCTGCGAAAAAACCTGGTGTCCGGCAACAGCGTCTGCGTCCTGAGATCGGCCCTGCTGGAGGACGGCGCCTTCGACGAGTCGCTGCAGTACGGTCAGGATTACGATGCCTGGCTGCGTCTCATGGCGCGCGCTCCCGCGGTGCTTATCCCGGAGCGAACCTGCATCACGAGGACCCATCCGGAGCAGGCCAGCCGAGCCTTCAAAGAGGCAGGCTCCTACGACTCCGCCAAGAGCGCCATTCGATTCCTCAATCAGACACCTTTTGCCCAGTGGTTTCCCGAGCTCGACCTGTCGTCGCCTCCCCTGGCCCGGGAGGCGTTCATGCGGGCGCTGCTGCTCGCGGTCAATGAACGCGCGGTCGTGTACCGGCTCGGCGCCCATCCCACCGTGGTGAACCGCATGCTGGAATGGTTGTGGCGCGATGCCCCGGCCGCGATTCGGCACTCTTTGCAGAGGACCCTGCGCGAACGGGCCGCGAGGGTTTCGCGGCGGCTCGCCGGGACGCCTTTCGGTCTCATGTGGAAGGCGATTGCGGTGGCGACGCGCGGGCGCGCGCGGCCCTTCAGCTACACACCGATCGATCATCGCGATGTGGCCCGGAACCACGGTTGGTGGCTCCGCACGGGCCCCGATCCGGACGGCGCAGGACCGCTTGCACGCTGGCTCGAGCGCTTCGAGGAGGTGCGCTTCACTGAGACGGCCGCCCCCGGTGCCCATCGTGGTCAGGAGGCCATCGTCGAGCGCGGCGTCGATGGCGCCCTGAAGTGGAGCGCAGTCGATATCGGTCGTCGCCTGCAGCATCGTGGCTGGCAGGTGCTGGTTGCAAGCCTGACGGATTCACCGGTTCACCTGACCGAGGATCTCTTCGCCATCAGTCCCTTGTCGAGCGACGAGTGGCGGCGCGGACTGCTGATGCTGCGGCCGTTCGACCTTCGCATACCGGCGGCCCTTTCCGCGGGCATCAATGCTCCAGGAGCCGCAGAGAACGGGGAACCTCCAGCCGCACTTTCCGAATCAGAACTCGAGTCGGTCTATCGGACACCATCCGGCATCTCGAACCACCTCCACAGAATGGTCGTCTCGGCTCTGCGCGTAGGCGATATCGTGCAGCATCGACTCTGGCTCTGGAGAGATCGACGACAGCGACGCTGAGCGGCCCTGGCCGGCATCGCGCGGCAGGAGGGTCGGGGGGTTCCTGACTTCGAGAATCGATCAATTGAGGGAAACGCATCGGTTCCACATACGGAGGATTCTGGAATGGCCAAGATACTGGTGACAGGTTCCGCGGGCACCCTGGGAACGCCGTTGGTTCAGGAATTGCGAGAGCGTGGTCATGAGGTGTGGGGGTGCGACCTCAGCCACCGCGAGGACCCGCGGCACATCCGCGCCGACCTCGCCGAGTTCCGGCAGCTCGAGCGCGTGTTCGAACAGCATTACGAGTATGTCTACCACCTCGCGGCAGAGTTCGGGCGTCTGAACGGAGAGGAATACTACGAAACCCTCTGGCGCTCCAATGTGATCGGCACCAGAAACATCCTCGAGTTGCAGCGACGCAAGGAGTTCAAACTGATCTTCGCGAGTTCGTCGGAAATATACGGCGATCAACATTCCGAGATCCTGCGGGAAGACATCCCGCTGAACCGCACGATCATTCAGCAGAACGACTACGCGACAACCAAGTGGGTGAACGAAGTTCAGATCATGAATTTCGAGAAGCGCTACAACAGTCCTTGCGTGCGGCTGCGCTTCTTCAACGCCTACGGTCCGGGAGAGCGCTATCACCGATACCGCAGTGTCGTGTGCCTGTTCGCCTATCGCGCCCTGCACGATTTGCCCTACGAGGTGTACGAGGGGTATCACCGCGTCTTCATGTACATCGACGACTTCATCCCGACGCTGGCCAACGTCTGCGAGCGCTTCACGCCCGGCGAGGTCTACAACATCGGGGGTGAGGAGTTCCGCAGCGTGCGCGAGCTGAGCGATCTCATCCTCAAGTCGGTGGGAAAAAGCGATCGTCACGTGAAGTACCTTCCCGAAGACGTTCACAACGTTCAGAGCAAGCGGCCGGACATCACCAAGGCGAAGCGAGACCTCGGTCACAATCCGAAGGCGACCCTCGAGGAGGGTGTGCCGAAGACCCTGGACTGGATGCGGCAGGTCTACGTGAAGTAGGCGGAAGGGCGGCTGATCTGCTCGAAGAGAGTCTCGCACTGCGCCGCGGCCAGGGCGCTGTCGAAATGCTCGCGGGCGTGGCCGAGCGCCGCGCGGCCCATCCGGATCCTCATCCCGGGATCCCGGCTCAGCGCGAGGATCCGCTCCACCAGCCCGTCACGGTCCCCTTCCGGGGCGAGGAGGCCCGTCGTCTGGTCGATCACGACCTCGGGGATCCCGCCCAGGCTCACCGACACGACGGGGAGCGCCATTGCCCCGGCCTCGATGAGAGATGTGCCCAGGCCCTCGACGCGGCCGTCGGCCATGCGCTGCGCCGGGTGGACCATGAGATCGGCTTCGGCCAGCTCAGCGATAACCCCGATGAAGGGCACGCTGCCGGCGAACCGGAATTGCTTGAGGACCCCCTCCTGCGCCGCCACGCGCTCGACCGCGCCGCGGAGCGGTCCGTCCCCGACGAGTGTCCAGGTGAACGCGAGCCCCTTCGCTTTCAACCGGCCCGCCAGGCGGGGCAGCTCCTCGGGCGCCTTGACGGGGACCAGGCGGGTCACAGTGACGATCCTCAGCTCGCCTCCGCGCCGTGTCTCACGCCGGCTGAGCGTTGTCCCGGCATCGGGGAGGGCGCCGAGATCGATTCCCGTGTGAACGACATGAACGCGCCCCGGTTCGGCACCCAGCTCGAGCGCCCGATCGCGGAGAAGCCTGGATGAGACCGTGATCGCATCCGCCCGCAACAGCACCTCCCGGAGGCGCCGCGCGCCCCCGGGTTTGCGGCTGCGGAGAAGGTCGGTGCCGTAGAAGGACGCCACGAAGGGAAGACCGCGCCGGCGCACCGCCTGCCAGTAGAGCGCCGGGTCGGCGTGGATGTTCACGAGCGCATAGCGGCCCGCCACGAGAGCGCTTTCCAGGCAGCGGACGTACGCCCCGCCGGGCCGCCCGCGGAACAGGCGCCCCCCCTCGATGCGCAGCTTCTCGAGCGTGCGGCGCGCCCCCGTCAGCGCGGGCAGCCAGGATATCGCCTGCTCAGGCCACGGCTGCTCCCGGACCGCCAGCGCGCGATCGGCCGGCGGGCGCGTCAGGATGTGCGCGTCCCACCTGCGTGAATTGATCAGGCGGCGATAGAGCCAGATCTCGCTGCGCTTGCCGTAGTTGTGCCAGATGTGCAGCGCCACGGGACGCGCGCCACCCGCCGCGCTCTCCGCGACCGAAGCCGTGTCCGTCACCGGTCCAGCCAACCTTGAATTGTCTGTCCGCATATCGCGGCAGGCATTATAGTCGTGAGTTCAACCCTGTCGGGACCGGCGCCCGGGAGACTCCGGCGCACGCCGCCGGCGGGAGAGACGAGAGAAACTCCGGATGAAAGTCGGCGTACTCATGCCTTGCCGCGCCCCGCTCGACCTGGTCCGTGCCTCCGTCGGCAGCGTGCTGGCCCAGACCTACGCCGATTTCCGGATGGTCATCGTCGACGATGCGTCGCCGGCACCCGTCCGTGAGTATCTCGACCGTCTGGCCGATCCCGCGTGCGCATCGTCCGGCACGAGACCCCGCGGGGCATCGCCGGAAGCGTGAACCACGGGCTGCGCGAGCTGGATACGGACCTGATCTTCCGGATGGACGCCGACGACCTGGCCCGTCCGCGCCGCTTCGAGCGGCAGGTCGCGCGGTTCGAAGCCGATCCCGGGCTGGCCGTGCTCGGGACGAACATGATCAAGTTTCACCCGGAACGGCCCGCGGAGCGGGTGACGCGCAAGGTCCCGGCCCGGCACGAAGCCATCGCCTACCGCATGTTCTGGTCGAATGCGGTCAATCACCCGACCGTGGCGTATCGACGGGCGGCCGTCCTCGAGATGGGGGGCTACGACGAGAGCCTGGCTCCCGCCGACGACTACGACCTCTGGCCGCGGATGATCGTGCGTTACCGCTTCGCCAATCTACGCGGGCGTCTCCTCGATTACCGCCTGCACGACGACCAGCTCTCGGAGCGGCAGTCCGCGAAGATGAAAGCCGGCCGCGTCGTGATCCGGGACCGGTACAGGCGGCGGTTGACCGGCATCGCCGTGCCTCCGATCTTTGATGACATGCCGACGTGGTCCGCCGAGAACCACCCGGACGCCCGCGAGTGGGACACCTGGCTCGATTTCCTCGAGCCTGTGCGTGAGCTTTTCCGGTCGGGCCGGGTTGGCGAGCTCGACATCCGGCCGCTCGACCCCGGTCTCCGACCGGCGCGGCAGCTTCATCGGTCGGTGGCCGCCGCGCGCCACATCGGCCTGGCGGAGCCTCCCCGGGCGCGCCGGCTCCTGCGGCGGCTCGCTCCGCTCTACGCGCTCGTCAAAGCCGCATTCTGACCACGCCTCAGAAGAGGGCGTAGATGAGCGGCGCTATCGCCGAGGATCCGGTCAGCACGAGGAATGCGCCCAGGAAGACGAGTATCAAGATGATGGGCGCCAGCCAGAACTTCTTGCGGGCCTTCATGAACGACCACAGCTCGCGGACGAATTCGATCATGGACCCCTCCCTTGCTCAGAACTGATGACGCAGGTGATCGGCGGAGCGCGGCGGGCGCTCGATGCGATAGGACTTCGCCCGCCGGTCCCGATTCCGGCGCATCGGGTCGGCGCGAAACAGGCGCATCACGAGACCCATGGGCGTGAGCAGCACGTAGAAGAAGATGCCCAGGATCACCCGGGTGTTGACCCAGCCGAGCATGTGGCCGATCTTCATCCAGGCCCTGAAAGGACCACCGAGGAGCGGCGGATGCACGAGTGCCGGCAGGACGAGCGCCGCGGCCGCGACGATCGCCCAGAGGCGCGGCCCGCCGCCGTGGCGCAGGACAGGCCACAGTCCGATGAAGAGCAGCAGCCCTCCCCCGAACAGGCCGAAGAGACGCAGCTGTTTGCGATCGACGCCGTCCCCCTCCTCCCGCGCGAATCCGCTCAATCGAGGCCGAACTCCTTTCTCCAGTCGCCCGACTCCTTCCAGGCCGGCTGCCTATCCTTGTACAGGATGCAGTTCTCCAGCACAAGGAGGTCCATCTCGGTCCGCATGAAGCAGCGGTAGGCGTCGGCGGGCGAGCAGACGATCGGCTCGCCGCGCACGTTGAACGAGGTGTTGACCAGGACACCGCACCCGGTCGCCGATTCGAAGGCTTCGAGCAGCCGGTGATAGCGCGGGTTGGTCTCCTTGTGCACCGTCTGGATGCGCGCCGAGTAGTCCACGTGGGTGACCGCGGGGATGTCCGAGCGCGGGACATTGAGCCTCTCGATTCCCCAGAGACCCTCGTGTTCCTTGTCCATGGCCAGCCGGCGTCCTTTCACGACCGGCGCCACCAGCAGCATGTAGGGGCTGTCGGCGTCCATCTCGAAATATTCCGCCACCTTCTCGCGGCGGACGGAGGGGGCGAAGGGCCGGAACGACTCGCGGTACTTGATCTTGAGGTTCATGACCGACTGCATCGTGGGGCTGCGGGCGTCCCCGAGGATGCTGCGCGCGCCGAGGGCGCGCGGCCCGAACTCCATCCGGCCCTGGAACCATCCCACGATCTTCCCGGACGCCAGCTCGGCGGCGACCTTGTCCGGCAGATCCTGATCGGAGGAGCGAACATAGGGGGCCCCGACCCCGCCGAGATAAGCCTCGATCTGGTCGTTGGTGTAGGTGGGGCCGAGGTAACCGCCGCGCATCGCGTCGGTCCGGCCGTCGGCGATGCGCGGCCGGTTCTCGAGGCGGTGCCACGCGAGGAACGCCGCCCCCACCGCGCCCCCCGCGTCTCCCGCCGCGGGCTGGATCCACAGTCCCTTGAACGGGCCTTCCCTCAGGATGCGGCCGTTGCCGACGCAGTTGAGCGCCACGCCGCCGGCGAGGCAGAGGTCGCCGACGCCCGTCTCGACGTGGAGCGTGCGGGCGAGCCGCACCATGACCTCCTCGGTGACCTCCTGGATGGAGCGGGCCAGATCCATGTCGCGCTGCGTCAGGTCTGATTCCGGCTCGCGGGGCGGGCCGTCGAACAGTGCATCGAACTTCCCGTTCGTCATCGTGAGGCCGGTGCAGTAGTTGAAGTAATCCATGTTGAGGCGGAATGTGCCGTCCGCTTTCAAATCAATCAGGTTGTCGTAGATCGCCTTGACGTGGCGGGGCTCGCCGTAGGGGGCCAGCCCCATCACCTTGTACTCGCCCGAGTTCACCTTGAACCCGAGGTAATAGGTGAACGCCGAGTAGAGAAGCCCTATGGAATGCGGGAAGTGGATCTCCCAGAGCGGCGAAAGCGTGTTCCCGTCCCCGATCCAGGCCGACGTCGTCGCCCACTCCCCCACGCCGTCCATGCACAGGACCGCGGCCTTGCGAAAGGGAGAGGCGAAGAAGGCGGACGCGGCGTGTGACTCGTGATGCTCGCCGAAAAGAACAGCGGGGACTTCGGGAAGGGGCCTGCCGTCGGCCAGCCTGGCGAGCTCCTTCTTCAGGAGATCCTTCAGGAACAGCTTCTCCTTGATCCAGACCGGCATCGCCTGCACGAAGGAACGCAGCCCGCGCGGGGCGAAACCGAGGTAGGTCTCGAGAAGCCGCTCGAACTTCAAGAGAGGCTTGTCGTAGAAGGCGACGTACGACATGCCGTCAAGCCCCACGCCCCCCTCGCGCAGGCACCAGCGGATCGCATGCGCGGGAAACCTGGCGTCGTGCTTGCGCCGGCTGAACCGCTCCTCCTGGGCCGCCGCCACGATGCGGCCGTCGCGCAGCAGGCACGCCGCGCTGTCGTGGTAGAAGGCCGAGATCCCGAGGATATCCATCAGCCCGGCCTCCGGGAGAGCGTCTCCGCGAGAAAATCACCGACCGCGGCGCCGAGCGCCTCGCTGCCCCGGGCCGTCGTGTGGACGTGGTCCTCGAACATTCCGCTCTGTCCCGTCAGCAGTCGATCGAGATCGAGAAGCGGCGCGCCTTTCTCGCGCGCCACCAGGCGGACGACGTCGTTGCAGTCCTTGAAGGCCTTCACCAGCTGCTCGTGGCTCATGCGCTGGTATTCGTAGCGGATGTGCGACTTGTCCTCGTCGTTATTGGAAGTTGAGACGAGGGTCGGCTGCGTGAGCAGGATCGGGGTGGCGCCGATGTTCCGGGCGGCATCGACGCAGAGCTCGAGGACGATCCGGTACTGGCGCAGGCCCAGGCTGTCGTCGCCCCGGAGAGGCCCGTCCGCCGGCCTCATCCCCTCTTCGCCGGCGCGGATGGCCCACCTGAAATAGCGTTTGCGCAGCGCGACATAAAGCTGGGAATGGCAGAGCACCCGATCGAGCGGGCCGACATAGTTCCTGAACGGATCGCGCTCCGGCTGGTACGGAGAGAACAGATCGATGAGCGGCTTTTCGCTCGTGACGTCGTCGAGGTGCTTGATGTCGTTCCACCCGGCGCACAGAAGCACGTAGTCCAGCCCCCAGGTCCAGACCTGGGAATAGAGCCGGCCGAGCGCATCGAAGGAGGCGTGCCCAGGGATGCCCGCGTTGATGACCTCCGCCTCCCCGTGCCCGAGGCTTTTGAGCCGCGCCTCGGCAAGGCGGGGCCAGTCGCGCCCTTCCGTCGCGTGGATATCGAACACGTCCGAGCCGCCGAGGATGACGATGCGCCGCACGCCTTGTGGCTTCGGGACGGCGAACTCCGGGCCCCGATAGCCCCGGCTCCCGATGTGAAAGACCCGCTCCGCCTTCCCGGCGGAGGCCCCGTCCCGGCGCTCCACTTCGACGCGGACCTCCTGGTCCGGCTCCAGCCGGTGCCGCGCGAAGATGGACGGCAGGTACTCGAGCGAGTCGTGGCGTGTCTCCTCGGGGGTCGGGTAATGGGTCACGAGACGCAGGACGCCCTCGAGGAGGACGAGCGCCGCGACCACGGCGACCGCCACGGTCACAAGGGCGTAGGTCTTCTGCCGCGCCGCGGGCACGGGAACCGGCTTCTGGGAGGTGGTTGGATTCATGATCGAGGGAAGTCCGGCATTCCGGGGGCCTGCTCAGGATCGCTCGAAGATCTCCTTGGCGATGATCAGGCGCTGGATCTGCGAAGTCCCCTCGTAGATCTGGAACACCTTGGCGTCGCGCATCAGTTTTTCGACCGGGTACTCGCGCGAGAAACCGTAGCCGCCGAAGACCTGCACGGCGTTCAGCGCCACCTCCATCGCCGTGTCGGCGCCGAACGCCTTGGCGAAGGCGGCTTCGCGGGTGTTTTTCTCGCCGCGGTCGATCTTCCAGGCCGACTGCCAGACGAGCAGCCGCGCCGCCTCTATCTTCATCGCCATGTCGGCGACCATGAAGGCGACCGACTGGTGCTTGTGGATCGGCACGCCGAACGTGGTGCGCTCCTTGGCGTAGCGGATGGCGTGCTCCATCGCCGAGCGCGCCAGCCCCACCGCGGCGGCGGAGACCACCGGCCGGCTGTGGTCGAAGGCCGCCATCGCCAGAAGCCACCCCTGCCCTTCCTTCCCAATGAGGTCGGCCTTGGGCACCTTGACGTCGGTGAAGGTGACGGCCCGGGTGTCGGAGGCCCGCTGGCCCATGTTCTGCTCTTTCTTGCCGACCTCGATCCCGGGGGTCTTGCGCGGGACATGAAACGCGCTCATCCCCTTGAACCGCTGCGCCGGGTCGGTGTAGGCGACAACGAAATACCATTCGGCCACACTGCCATTGGTGATCCACATCTTCTGCCCGTTGAGGACATACTCGTCCCCCACCTTGCGCGCCGTGGTCTTGATGCCTTGCACGTCGGACCCCGCCTGCGGCTCGGTGACGCAATAGGCGGCGAGCCTGAATTCCTTCGTCATCGGCTCGAGGATCCGCTTTTTCTGCTCGTCGGAGCCGCCCACGATGACGGGGGCCTCGGCCAGCGTGTTGGCTTCCATCGCCGTGCCGATGCCGGTGCAGCCGGCCGCGATCTCCTCGGCGATGAGACAGCCGTCGAGCACCCCAAGACCGGGACCGCCGTACTCGGCCGGGATGTGCGTGTTCATCAGCCCCAGATCCCAGGCCATCCGGCAGATCTCGCGCGGGAACTCGCCGGTCGCGTCGTGGTGCGCCGCCTTGGGCGTGATCTCCTTTAGGGCGAACTCGCGCGCCAGCTGCCTGAGCTGCTGCTGCTCGTCGGACAGGGCGAAATCGATCACAGATCCTCCACCCGGAGACGAACCTCCGCGTTTTTCCAGGCCGTGTCGAGCTGGCGCTTCACCCAGGCGGCGTCCTCGGGGCGCTCCTGCGCCAGGAGGCTCTTCCACAGCCCGAAGAGCGAGCGGGGGTTGCGCGGGTTCCGGTCGAGGTCGACGCGGAAAACAGTCTCCGCCTCCTGCGGCCGCTTGTAGCGCAACAGCGCTCCTCCCAAGGTCTCGCGGATCGGATAGTACCAGTTGGGCGGCTCGTCGTAGGCGACTTTGTCCTCCGCCGCGACCGCTTTCTCGAGCGCTTCGATTGCGTCATCCTTGTTCCCCTGCGCCTCGGCGATCGAGCCGTCGAGCAGGCGCCCTGCGGTGTCCAGGATGACCCCCGCGCGGTTCTGCCCGAAGCCTGCGTCGTCCGGGACGACGCGGCGCGCTTCGAGGTAGGCGCGGCGCTCGTCCTCCGCGGCCCGGGGGTTGCCTTTCCCGGCCTGCGCGAGACCGCGGGAGAAATGCCAGAGGGCGTTGGCGACCGGGAACTTCGCGTCCGGCTTCGGGGACTTGAGGACGTCGTCCCAGCGCCGGAAACGCAGGGCGACGAAATTCGGCGTCGATTCGAAGACCTCGATGTACGCCAGCAGGTCGGCGGGCATAGGATCGATGCCGAGCGCCGGCTTGATGTTCACCAGCAACTGACCCGCCGCCGTGCGCGCCTCGGCGTATCGGCCGGTCATGCAGGCCGCCGACGACAGGAAGTGCAGGTTGTGGCTGTAGTACATGAGGGGATACATGCCCGCGGCCCCGGTCGTGCGGATGTAGGCCCGGTCGACCTCCGCCGCCGCCCGGTTGCTCTTGACCGCATCCATGTAATCACCGGTCCTGGCGTACACATGCGATGGCATGTGGACGATGTGGCCGGCCCCGGGGGCAAGCGCCGCCAGCCGCGCGGCGCACGGCAGCGCCTTCTCCGGGTGGGGCGAGGCCTCGATGGCATGGATGTAGTAGTGGTTCGCGCCCAGGTGGTCCGGATCCCGCTTCAGGACCGACTCGAGGACCGCGACGATCTCGAGCGTCCCCTCGGCCGGCTCGCCGTCCAGCGACCAGTGCTTCCAGGGGTTCAGGTCCATGATGCTCTCGGCGTAGAGCGTGGCGGCGTCGAGGTCGTCCGGGTAGGCATGGACGACCTCCCCCATCGTGCGGGTGTAATCGCGCGCCAGCCTGCCGAGGTCGGCGTCCGGCGCGTCGGAGTAACGCTTCGCCAGCGCCCCGACGTAGGCGCGTTCGCTCGCGGGAATCCCGTCGGCGGCGGCGAGGGCGGCCGCTTCCCGCACGGCGTCAAAGGCCGCTTTCTCGCTTGCGGAATCGACCGCCATGTTGATGTTCGGGCCGAGAGCCAGCGCCACCCCCCAGAGCGGCATCGGCGCATTCGGGTCGAGCTTTGCCGCCCGCTCGAAGGAGCGCACCGCCTCCTCGTGGTTGAAGGAGTAGACAAGGCTCAGCCCCTGGTCGAAGAAGCGCTGCGCCTCGGCGCTTTTGGTCGCGATCGGGTGGTGCAGATGGCCGAGACCGGGCAGGAGCGTCGCGCCCTTCGAGGCCGCGCCCGCTCCCGGCGCGGCAGTCAGGGCACCTATAAGGATGAGACTCCGGACCTGTCGCTGCATGGCTGATCCTCCTCGACGAGCGGGGGGAGCGCGGCGATTCTAGGAGAAGGCCGACCGCCGGTCAAATCCGCCTCCGGGGCGGGTGATAGAATTCCCCGCGCGCCGGGCCCCGGACGCGCCCTATGGATCCTCGCCGCAGATTCAAGACCTTTATCGTGCTGGTCCTGGCGATTCTCGCCAACGGCGCCGGGAACCTCTGCCTCAGCTACGGCATGAAGACCGTCGGCGGTCCCGCGGCCTGGAGCCTGGACGCGGTCGCCTCCGTCCTGGGCGACGGGTTCTCGAACCCCGCGGTGCTGGCCGGTTCCGTCCTGCTGCTGATTTTCTTCGCGCTTTTCCTCTCGCTGCTCTCGTGGGCCGACCTCAGCTTCGTCCTGCCGATGATCTCGCTCTGTTTCGTGGTGAGCGCCCTGCTCGGCCGCCTGGTGCTCGGCGAGGAGATCTCCCCGGTTCGCTGGGGGGGGATCGCGCTGGTCTCCATCGGCGCCACCCTGGTTGGCAAGACCGGCGCGGTCGGCCGGACCGGCCCGGACGGCCGTCCGCCCGGAAGCGGGGCGCCGTGATCACGTTGCTGCTCGTGGCCGTCATCGTCGTCTGCTTCTCGTTCGGCGACGTCCTGCTCACCCGCGGGATGAAACAGGTCGGCGAGATAGCGTCGTTTCGTCCCCGGGCGCTTCTTGACGCGGCCGGCGACGCCATCCGCTCGCCCTTTGTCCTGGCGGGCGTCGGGCTGCAGGTCGTGGCTTTCATCACGTTCCTGGTGGCCCTGTCGCGCGACGATCTCAGCTACGTTTTTCCCCTGACGGCGACGAGCGACATCATTACAACTCTCGCCGCCCGGTTCTTCCTGGGCGAGCGTGTCACGCGAGCGCGGTGGGCCGGCGTCCTGCTGGTCACCGCCGGCATCGGGCTGATCGTATTCACTTGAAGCCTCACGCATGCGGATTTCCCTTGTGTAATGGGCGAACCGCAAGGTATAATGATTGCTAGCAATTCCGAATCGCCTGCCGGTTCGTTCGACTCCCGGAAACGCAGTTGACGATATCCGAGTCCGGGTGACCCAATCTCCGGCGGCAAGAGAGTCGCTTTCACCCCGGTGATTTCCGGGTTTACGGTCATTCCGGAGCCGCGACCGGCTCTGGGCACAAAGCTCCGTTCCCGCCACGCAACCGCGCGGTTTCGCGATTAAGGGCACAGAGTGATTCCATGCTTGATCCGGCCTATCGGATCCAGACGCAGTCCACAAACGGACCCACTTTTCGAAAGGAGGATTTTTAGAGAATGACTTCGAAATCAAACGCACTCAAGCTGGTTCTCGTCCTGTTCATCACCGTGGCCCTGGCCGGGCCGACACTTGCCAGCCTCGTCGGCCCTGGAAGCCGCGGCGTGGAGGTCTATACGACCCCCGATGCCGTCGCCGAGGCCCAGGGCATGCTCG
Organism: Acidobacteriota bacterium; assembly: GCA_031370485.1. GTDB lineage: Bacteria > Acidobacteriota > Polarisedimenticolia > Gp22-AA2 > Gp22-AA2 > JANMQK01. Next base: position 16,357 of record JANMQK010000271.1, read on the forward strand.
TGAATCTGCATTACCTGGCGCCGGACTCCTACACCAGGGGTGTCCGGGACGCCGCCACGACCAGCGCGATCGTCGGATTCCAGAACGACCACGCCGTGGATAACAACGGGAAACTCGACTTCGATACGATGGCGCTCCTGACCACGCATGGACCGGGAGGCCACGCCATGGCGAAGGCCCCGGCGAAAACCGAGACGATAGCCAAGGCGATCGTCCCTGTCGAAGAACCCAAGGCGCCCGTGGTCGAGACTCCGCCGGCCCCGGTCGAGACCCCCGCGCCCGTGGTAGCACCGGCGCCCGCACCCCGTCCGACGCCGCCGGCCCAGATCGCCGACAATCGGATGATGCCGGAGACCGACGCCCCGATCGGATTCATCGCAGGGTCCGGCGCGCTTCTCCTGATCGCCGGCCTGCTGCTTTTCGTGAGGCGTTCCTAGTACGGCGATGCCGCGCTGGGGAAGGATCCTCGGAAGCCTGTGCGTCGTGGCGGGTATAGGGCTCTGCCTGCTCGCCGCGGCGCTCAGCCTCCGTCGGGTCGCCTGGCAGAATTCCCACGATGATCTTTTCCGCGGCGCATCGTCCATTATCTCGGACGAAGTGCCCGTGGCCGCACTGGATCCGGCGGCGCCCGCACCGCCCGGGCGCGGCGAGCCGATGGCGCGCCTGCGGATTCCGCGGATCAATCTCGACGT
>JANMQK010000287.1:0-4138 GCA_031370485.1 Acidobacteriota bacterium
CCCGCGGCGCGTGATGATACCACCATCGGCGGGCCGGTCCCTCCGGGCTATTCCTCCAGGACGTAGTCGAACAGCAGGACGTCGGAGGAAAGGAAAATGGCGTCGTAGGCGACCGACATCCCGAGCCAGGAGGCGTAGCGATCGAACGGCCGGCCGGCGAGGATGTGCGAGGTCGTCTTGACGGCCGCGAGGGCGATGGGCACCGCCGCGGGGAAAAGCAGCAGCGGCAGCAGCATTTCGCTGCGGCGCGTCTGCGTCGTCATCGCGGCGAACAGGGTGCCGACCGCCGCGAACCCGACCGTGTTGAGGATCAGCACCAGGATAATCAGCGCGATGCGGGCGCTGAACTGGTAGTTGAAGAGAAGCACCGAGACCGGCACGATGACCGCCTCCACCGCCGACATGAACAGCACGGTGGAGATCACCTTTCCCAGGTAGAACGCGCTGCGCTCGATCGGCGCCATCAGGATGCCGTGGATCCGGTCCTGCTCGCGCTCGATCTGGAAGGCATGGTTGAGGGCCAACACCCCCGAGAAGATGAACGCGACCCACAGGACACCCGCTCCGAGTGTCGTGAAATCGATCACCGTGAAGTCGAACGCGAAGTTGAACACCACCAGCACGAGAAGCGCGAAGAAGACCAGGGTCACCGCCTGGTCGCGGCTGCGCAACTCGGTCCTGAGATCCTTGGCGGCGACCAGCGCCACGACACGGAGGTAGCTCATGCGGGGCGGCTCATGCGACGGGCGGGCCCGGCCGGCCGGCGGCCGGAGGCGGGTGACTCGCGGCGGGTCAGGGCCCGGAACATCGCCTCGAGCCCGGCGGCATCAAGACCGCGAACGGGCCGGTCTTCGACAACCCTCCCAGAGCTCAGGACGACGACGCGGCCGGCGGCGGCGATCCCGGTGGCGAAGTCATGGGTCGCCATGACCCAGGTCCGCTGTCGTCCGGACGCCGCCTGCAGCGCTTCCAGAAGGCGGTCGGAGGACTCGCGGTCGAGCCCCGTGAAGGGCTCGTCGAGCAGGAGGATCTCGGGGTCGTGGAGCATCGCACGGGCGATGGCAAGCCGCTGCTGCATGCCTCGCGAGAAGCCCCGCACAAGATCCGCGCCGCGATCCTCGAGGCCCGCGGCGCGCAGGGCGAAGCGCGCCCTGCCTTGCGGGTTGTCGACCCCGTAGAGCCGGCCGTAGAATTCCAGGTTCTCGATCCCGGTGAGATGCTCGTAAAGGAATGTCTGGTGCGAGAGAAAGCCGATCCGCCGGCGCAGCGCCAGGCGGTCGGCCGAGCCGGTCTCCTCGCCGAAAATCGCCAGCGTGCCGGCCGTGGGGCGGATGAGTGTCGCGAGGATGCGGAGCAGCGTGGACTTGCCGGCCCCGTTCGGACCCAGGAGGAGGACCGATTCGCCCGCGCGGATCGACAGGTCGACTTTTTCCACGGCGCGGACCGCGCCGTACCGCTTCACCAGGGCCCGCGTCATGAGCGCGGGAGCCCCCGCACCGTCATGGGGAAGCGCGGGGCTCACGCCGGGGCGTGTCCGCGGGTCTTGAGGTCAGGGACGCGCGCCTCGATCTCCTCGATGCGGCCCACGATCTCCATCGCCTCCCGCGCGTAGCGGTCGCGCAGCTCCTTGAAGTCGGTTTCGCCTATCTTCCCGGCGTGGAAATCGAACTCGAGGTCGCGGACCGTCTCGTAGGTCATGTCCCGAAGCGCGTAGAGCTCGCGCAGCTCGGCGACGACATCGGACCCGTCGGTCAGCGGGGCGGCCCGGTGGGTTACGAGAGGGGACAGGACGAGGGCGACCGCGCCGAGGACCAGGAGGATGGCCGCCAGGACGAACATCAGCGGCTCTCCCGGATCTCGCGTTCGACGCGCCGCATGATCTCCGCCTCGCGGGGGCTAAGGCCGGGCGCGGGCCCAGCCCCGGCCGGGCTCCCGGAGAGAGCCGGCGGGCCGGGCCCGCCGCGCCGGCGGATGAAGACGAGAATCCCCGCGCCGGCCGCGAGAATCACGGCAAACGGGGTGATCCAGGCCACAAGGTTGAAGCCCTGGAAGGTCGGGGCCGAAAGGATCTTCTCGCCGTACCGGGCCACGAAGGCGGCGGTGACCTGCTCGGGGGTCTGGGCGTCGGCAAGGCGCTGGGCGATTTCCTCCCGCATGCCGGCGGCGGTCCCGCAGGTGCAGGTCCTGACGGTGAGGTCGGCGCATCCGCAGTAGCACATCAGCCGCGACTCGATCTGCTGCTGCGGGGTCAGATCGGCGGCCCGGGAGATCGACGGGATAAGCGCGCCGCCCGCGGCGGCGAGCCCCAGCAGGACCAGGGGCGCGAGGGCGGCCCTAGGCCGTGGCATGGGCCCCGAGTTCGCGCAGCCGCGACTCGGCAGCGCGTTTCCGGTCCCTGAGATCAGGGAGCATGGCGAACCAGGAACCGAGGATCAGAACGCCGCCGCCGATCCAGATCCAGTTGATCAATGGATTGAGGTAGGCCTTCAGCGTGGCCCGTCCCGTCTGCGGGTCGAACCCGATCAGGATCAGGTAGAGGTCGTCGCGCAGGGTGTGGTGGATGTCCACCTCGGTGGAGGGGTCCTGCCCCGTCTTGTAGAAATTCTGCCCCGGAACGAGCTCGCCGATCGACCGGCCCGCGTCGTAGACCGCCAGTCGCGCGCCCATGAACTCGTGGTTGGGCGTGTCGCGGCTGAGCATGTCCTCGAACCGCAGGGTGTAGCGGCCGACCGTGAAGGACTCCCCCCTTCCGACCGAGGCGGTCGCCTCCTGCTTGAAGGCCGACGAGCCCGTGATGCCGATGATGATGAGCATGACGCCGACATGCACGGTGAAGCCGCCGTAGCGGCGCTTGTTCCTGTCGATGAGGTTGCGGAAGGCCACGAGCGTCCCTTCGCCCATGGCGCGGCGGCGGGCGACCGTGCCCCAGTAGAACTCCATGATGGTCGTGGCGATGACGAAGACCGCCAGGCTGAACGAGATGATGGCGTAAACGTCGCGCATGCCGGCGACGAGCAGGGCGACGGCCGTTCCGACCAGGGCCCAGAAGGGGGTCTGGATCTTATCCAGGAGCTTGCGCGGGGTGGCGCGGCGCCACGCTATGATCGGGCAGATCCCCGAGAGCGTCAGCAGTCCGAAGGCGATCGGGATGGTGACCTTGTTGAAAAACGGGGCGCCGACAGTGATCTTCACGCCGCGCACCGCCTCCGAGAGGATCGGGAAGAGGGTGCCCCAAAGGATCGCAAACGCCGCCCCGACCAGGAGCAGGTTGTTGAACAGGAAGCTGCTCTCGCGCGACACGAACGAGTCGAGCCGCCGCTCGTTCTTGAGCTCCGGCAGACGGTGCAGCAGGAGCCCCACCGAGGCCAGGATGCCGACCCCGAGAAATCCCGCGAACACCGGGCCAATCTCCGACTTGGTGAAGGAATGGACCGAGGAGATGACACCGCTGCGCGTGATGAAGGTCCCGAGGATCGACAGCTGGAAGCTCATGATGACGAGCGCCATGTTCCAGACCCGCAGCATTTTCTTGCGCTCTTCGATCATCACCGAGTGCAGGAACGCGGTGCAGGTCAGCCAGGGGATGAGCGAGGCGTTCTCGACCGGATCCCAGGCCCAGTACCCGCCCCAGCCCAGCTCGACGTAGGCCCACCAGCCCCCCAGCAGGATGCCGGTTCCCAGGATGAACCAGGAGACGATGGTGAAGCGCCGGGTCGTGCGGAACCAGGTGTCGTTGAGCTTTCCGGTCGCCAAGGCGGCCATCGCGAAAGCGAAGGGAATCGTCAGGCCCACGTACCCCAGGTAGAGGCATGGCGGGTGGATCGCCATGAACGGATTCTGCAACTGCGGGTTCATGCCGTTCCCGTCCAGGGGCGTGAAGGCGAGGCGCACGAACGGCCGGGCCATGAAGTTCACGATCAGCAGGAAAAAGGTCGAAACCAGGGCCAGTGTCGTGACCACGATCGGCATCAGGGGGCGGTTGCGGCGCCGGTTCAGCAGCACCACGACCCCCGCGTAGGTCACGAGGATGAACAGCCAGAAGAGGATCGACCCCGACTGGCCGGCCCAGAGCGCGGTGATCTTGTAGATCGCCGGCAGCGCTCGATTCGAGTACGACGCCACATATTCCAGGTTGAAC
>JANMQK010000292.1:0-7460 GCA_031370485.1 Acidobacteriota bacterium
AAGGAAGACCTGGGGCGCCGTTCCGCCCGCGCTCTTCCCCGTGTCGTCGTCCTTCTTCGTTTCGAAGGCCCCTTCGAGCGTGATCGCCGGCGGCGCGATGAATGTCCGCGCCCCGGTCATCGCGCGGTTGATGGCGATCGAGATGGCGCTGACGGCGCCGTCGGAGATCGCCGGGCCGTCGTCATTGAAGTAGGGGCGGATCTGAGCCATGGGGCCGCGCAGCACGCGCGCCCCGCCGTCGAGCACCTCGGTCATGATCCGCGTCGTACCCACGGCGATCTCCGGCAGAATCGACTCGGCCGGATTGCGCACCAGGGAGAGGGCCGTCGGCTTCCCGTCCATGATGTCGTCGGAGAACCGCTCGGGGATCCGGAGCAGCGCCGAGGCCTCCCCTTTTTCCATGAGCGGCGCGCCCTCGCCCGCCTTGACCATCTTCACGTCGAAATAGTCAGCCATCTGCGAAGACGACAGCGCCGAGACGAGGCCTCCCGCGATGAACGCGTCGCTGTCGAGGTTCTCGACGAGAAGCCGCACCTTCGGCACGGCGGTCCCCTGCCTGCCGAACGCCAGCGCGATCATCCCCGCGAAGATGAGCGGGAACGCCAGCACGACCATGAGCCCGAGCGGCGAGCGGATCTTGCGCTTCAGATCTTTCCTGACGAGAAGAAGGATGACACGCATCAGTCGCGCAGCTCGCGCCCCGTCAGATCGAGGAACAGGCTGTTGAGGCTCGGCGGCTGGATCGACACGCCGTCAACCTCCATCCCGCTCGACAGGACGCCTGCGAGAAGATCGACGGCCGCGCGCCCGGAGCCGTCAACCGACAGGACAAGCCTTCCGGTGTCGGCCGTCACGGCAAGGACGCCGGGCAGGGCGGCCAGGCGGCTCTTCGCGGCCTCGGCGTCGAACGAGCCGCGCACCGTGACGATTTCCTTCTTGCCGACCCGCCGCTTCAGCTCTTCGAGCGTCCCCTCCGCGAGGATCCGCCCGTGGTCCATGATGCCGATCCGATCGCAAAGGGTCTCGGCCTCTTCGAGATAGTGCGTCGTGTAAAGCACGGTCGCGCCCGAGGCGGTGACGTTTCGCACCGCTTCCAGGATGTTGAGCCGCGCCTGGGGGTCGATCCCCACCGTCGGCTCGTCCATCAAGACCGCCTGCGGCGAGTGGACGAGGCCCAGCCCCAAGTTGAGCCGCCTCTTCATTCCGCCCGAGTACCCCTTCACGGCCTCCTTCGCGCGGCCCGCCAGGCCGACCAGCTCGAGAACGCGATCCACCGCCTTGTCGAGCGCCGTGCCCGAGAGGCCGTACAGGCCGCCCCAGAAGCGCAGGTTCTCGCGCGCCGTCAGGGTCTCGTAGAGCGCCGTTTCTTGAGGGACGATTCCCAGCCGCGCCTTCACGCCGATCGGGTCGATCGCGAGGTCGGTGCCGTCGAACAGGACGCGCCCCTCGTCCGGCTTCAAGAGGCCCGACAGCATCGACATCGTCGTGGTCTTCCCGGCGCCGTTCGGGCCAAGCAGCCCGTAGAGTTCTCCCTTGCGGACCTCGAACGAGATCCCGTCAACGGCGCGGATCTCGCCGTAGCGCTTCACCAGTTTTTCGACCTTGAACATGGGTTCCTTTCTCAACGGACCGCTTATCAACGGCACAGGGCGCCTTTAGGTTCACGGGCGGCCGGGGCGGCGACATCTTACCGGATTCGGGCTGCAAGCGTCCCCGCGATCGCGGCGGTGTCTCCTGCGGTATATTTACCGGTCGTGGGCGAGGCGCGGTTTTCAGCACGTCATCCGGGATGGCCGGGCGGGGTCGGCTGGCTGACCTTCGCGCTGGTGGGGACGGTGATCGCCATCAACCTGGCCGGGATCGTGAGCATCGCGATGGCCCGGCGCGGCGCAGCCGAGGCGGCGGCGCGCAGCCTGCGTCTGGTGACCGCGGCGCGCGCCCGTGGGATCGAGAGCCGACTGGCGTCGGCCCGGGGCGACCTGGCGTTTTTGACCGGCTCGCCAACTTTCTTCGGCCTAGAGGCGGCGCTCGCCTCGCGCAATCCTGTCGAGGAGCGGTTCCGGCGCCTCGACGCCGAGGGGGCTCTGCTGCTTTATCTCAGGGGACATTCCGAGGTGAGCCATCTGGTGGCGCGATCCGCCGGCGGCCAGGAGCTGGTCGAGGCGGGGCGGCGGGGTGGCGTGCCGGTCCTCTGGGTCGCGCGGAACGACAACGCCCCCGATCCCCGAGCCCTGGACGCTCCCCCGGCTGGACGAGCCATCACGGGGGTGTTCGCCTTCACGGCCGGTGTGAGAAAAGTCTCGGGCACCGTGACCCTCGAAGCGACGCTGGCGCCGACGGCGCTTCTCTCCACCCGCGAGTCGACCGACGAGCCGGAGCGGATCTGCGCCCTTTCCGATCGGGACGGCGCCCTGCTCGCCACGCAGGTTGCATCCGCGGGACCGGGCCCCTCGGGGCCGTTTTCCGCCGAGGCCGCAATCGATACCGAAGGCTGGAGCGCCCCGTCGCCATGGCGGCTCGTCTGCGCGCGGCGGGGGCAGGCGGAGCTTGGGGCGATCGATCCAATCGCCGCCCGCTACCGGACGACGCTCCTTCTCAACCTGGCGGTGATGAGCCTGGCGCTTCTTCTTGGCGCCTTCGCGCTCCGCGAGTCGCGGCGCCGCCGCAGCCTCGAGGCGGACGCGCTCGAGAGCGTCCGCGTGCGCGAGCTGGAGAGGCGGCTGTTCCACGCCGAGCGGCTGGGAACGGTCGGCCGGCTGGCCGCCGGGATGGCGCACGAGATCAACAACCCCCTCGAAGGGATGTCGAACTACCTCAGCCTCGCGAAGGACGACCTGGCGCGGAGCGACGCGCCGTCGGCGCTCCGGCGCCTCGACGGCGTGAAAGAGGGGCTCGAGCGCGCCGTCGGGATCGTCCGGCAGGTTCTGGCCCACGCCGACCCGGCCCGCGCCCCGAAAGGCCCCCTCGACCTGAACGCCGCCCTTCGCCAGGCGGTCGAGTTCGTCAAGTCGCGCCCCGAGTTCGCCGCCATCCGGTTCGAAATGAACCTGGCGCCCGGAAGCCTCGTCGTGAGCGGCAGTCCGACACCCTTGGGCCAGGTGTTTCTCAATCTGCTGCTGAATGCCTGCGAGGCGCAGCCACGCGGCGGAGAAGTCAGGGTGGAGAGCGCCCGCGAGGAAGGGCGCGCCGTCGTGCGGATCGCCGACCGCGGCCCGGGCGTCGCGCCCCGCAACCTCTCCCGCATCTTCGAACCGTTTTTCACGACGAAAGACTCGACCGGCCTGGGGCTTTCGGTCTGCTACCAGATCATCGCGGACCATGGCGGAACGCTCGAAGCCGCGAATCGCGAGGGGGGCGGGGCGGTCTTCACGCTGCGCCTTCCCATGGAGAAGAGCAATGACTGAGCCCCCTGCGCCCGGCAAGACACCTGCGTCCGGGAAAACTCCCCCGCGCGGCCGGGTGCTTGTCGTCGAGGACGAAGAGTACGTCCGCGCCTCGCTGGGAGAAGTCCTGCGCGCGCGCGGCTTCGACGTCGATCTCGTGGAGAGCGTCACGGAGGCGCTCGCCCTTCTCGAGCGGTCGCCGATCGACATCGTACTGACCGATCTCAAGATGCCGCGTGACAGCGGCCAGGCGCTCGTGATCAAGGTGCGTGACCTTTACCCCGGGCTGCCGATCGTCGTGCTGACGGGACAGGGGACGATTCCCTCGGCCGTCGCCTGCATCAAGGCAGGGGCACGCGACTATCTTCTGAAGCCGGTCGATCCCGACACGCTCGAGGTCGCGCTCGACCGCGCGCTCGAGGCGAGCGCCCTGCGGCGCGAGGTGGACTATCTGCGCCGCGGCGACGAAGAGGACGCCAGGGACGACAGCCTGCCGGTCGGGACGAGCGCCGCCTGGAACGAAGTCATGCGGCGGGTGAACGCCGCCGCGCCAAGCGACGCGACGGTGCTCATCCTCGGCGAGTCGGGGACGGGGAAAGAAATCGTCGCCCGTCTCATCCACCGCCTGAGCCGCCGCGCCGAGGGCCCGTACGTGCGGGTCAACTGCGCCGCCATCCCTCTCGAGATGTGGGAAAGCGAGTTCTTCGGCCACAGGCGCGGGGCATTCACCGGCGCCGGGGCCGACCACGATGGCCGCTTTCGCCTGGCGCACCGGGGCACCCTCTTCATGGACGAGATAGGCGCCATGCCCTCCGCGGCGCAGGCCAAGATTCTGCGAGTCCTCCAGGACGGCGAGTTCGACCGGCTCGGCGACACGCAGCCGACGCGCGTGGACGTGCGAATCATCGCCGCCACCAACAGCAACCTCCCCGCCGAGGCCGCCGCCGGCCGCTTCCGGCAGGACCTTTTCTACCGGCTGAACGTCATCCGCCTCGACCTGCCGCCGCTGCGGGACCGCCCCGCGGACATTCCGCCTCTGGCGAAGCGCTTCGTCCGCCAGTTCGCCGCCCGCCTGGGCCGCCCCGCCCCGGAGATCGGCCCGGCCGAACTGGCCGACTTCGCGGCCTACTCCTGGCCCGGCAACGTCCGCGAGCTGCAGAACGTGATCGAGCGCGCGCTCATCCTGAACCCCGGTCCATCGCTGGGGCCGCTCGACCTGCCGGCGCCGGACGTGGCGGCGCCAAGCGCGGCGGCGCAGATGTCTGCAGGAGGCCCGGGAGGTTCGCCACCTGCCGCGGCTGGCGCATCCACCGACCTGAACCTGCGCACTGCTCTGGGCGGGAGGGAGAAAGAGCTGGTCGAGGAGGCGCTCCGTCGCTCGGGCGGGGTCCGGAAGGAGGCCGCGAGGCTGCTGGGCATTGACCAGAGAAACCTCGGCTACTACCTCCGCAAGCACGGCATCGATCCCGACAAGACCTCCTAGGGGTTCTCGGGTTCAACCGCGCCAGGCAGTTCCCTATCCACCAACTCCCATCGTGGATGCGACGCGTGTCAGGGCTCTGTCCAACGTCCAGATCGATGACCGACTCAGGACGGCTGAGGCGAGCAAGTGCATGTCAATCCACCCGAGACCCCGGCCATAGAGCCGTTTCGTGTCGACAAGGCGGAGAACCTCGCAATGGTCTGCGATGACCGCCTTCGGCAGAGTCTCGAGCAAGGTCAGGATCTCTCCGCGCTTGGTGAGGGACCCACAAGCGAGTTCACCGATCACAAAGGGATGCGACAAGACCTCTCCGTCGAGGAGGAGTTGGCCAAGCCTGGATTTCCCGTGACGAAGGTGGTCAATCCAGACCGAGGTGTCGGCCAGAATCATGCTGCCGCGGAACGCCGCCTGGGGATTGGCCGCGATTTCTTTTGGGAACCCCCGAGTTCAGCCAGGCGCCGGGCGCTTTCACGGGCAATCAGGGCCTCAAGGCCGAGATGGACAAGGGCGGTCTTTTCTCGCACGCCAGTCAGGCTCGACGCCCTGTCGAGCAATTCCTGTTTCAGGTTCAAGGTTGTTCTCATGCATATGAAGATGCATGATAGATGCAGATTTGTCAAGGGTCCCACCGCGTACGAGATCGGTCGAGCCACCAAAGATTTCGCATTTAACGTTCATAGAAGTTGCGGCTTCCCCTGCCGCCGCACATAGGTTCGATGAACACCGCTCCCCTCCGGACGACGGTGGCCCGGCCGTTCCTGCTCCCCTCTCCGGCGTCGGATCTCGTGATTGCGCCTAATCTTGCAGTCGTCCTTCCAGAAGTCACGCCGCCCGGGCCGTGCATGGCATGCGCGTTGCTCTTCCCCCCGCGACATCGAGGGGGCTCAGTTGGAATCGAACAGGCGTGGGAACCGGTCGCTCATCGCACTCGCCGGGGTGGCGCTGCTCACCTGGATTTCCGCGGGCGGTCAGGCGCGGGCGCAGGGGTGAGTCCTCATCAGGCCAACCGCGCCCGGGCTTGGCGCGTCCGAGAACCCCTACCTCCAGCCGGGAGAGTGGCAGACGAGCCTCGCCTACCGCGGCCTGCGCTCTGACCGGCACTACAACGGCAGCGACGAGCAGACGCAGCGCCAGGCGCTGCACAACAACGTCGTCAACATCCAGAAGACGGGCGACCTGGGGTTCACCTACGCCATAAGCGAGCGACTGAACGTGAGCGCCGGCATCCCGTACATCGACGCCTCGTGGTCGATCCCGCTGCCGGCCCAGCCGCCGATAGGCCCCCGCAGCGAGCAGAACGCCCGCGGCCTCGGTGACATCAGCGTGACGGGGCGGTACTGGCTGAGGGAGACGGCGTCGCACCCGCGCGGTAATTTCTCGGTCGGGCTCGGCCTGAAGGCCCCCACCGGACAGCACGACGTCAAGGATAATTACCCGGTGCTGAACGGCACCAACCCCACGCTGAAGCCGGTGGACATGTCGATCCAGCCGGGAGACGGCGGGTGGGGCGTCATCTTCGACTTCCAGGGGTTCAAGCGGATCGGCAAGACGGTCCTCCTCGGCAACGCGACATACCTTGCGAACCCACGCGACACGAACGGCACGCCGTCAATCATCAGCGGCCTCGGCTTAGGCGCCAACCCGGCCTTCTCCAACCGCCTGGTCAACACCGTCCCCGACCAGTACATCGCTCGCCTCGGCGCCGCGTATCCCATCGGCAAGACCGGCCTCTACGTGGCCGCCTACGCCCGCGCCGAAGGGGTGCCGCGCTACGACCTGATTGGCGACAGCAACGGCTTTCGCCGCCCCGGCTACGAGATATTCTTCGAGCCCAGCCTCTCCTACACGCGCGGCGCCGACACCTGGTCCCTCAGCGTGCCGCTCGCCCACTTCCGCAAGCGCGTCACCGACCCCTACACCGACTTCGAGGGGGACGCGACGTTTCCGGATTCGATCCTGCTGTTCGGGTACTCGCACCGGTTTCAGCCCGCCAAGGGCAGCCCGCCGGAGGCCCGCAACCGGCCCGCGGCGGGGGCAGAGTGCACGGCGGCGCCGACTTCCCCTGCTACGGGACACTGACGCCGGCTGCTGGGACGTCAGCCGACCCCGCGAGATTCGTCGACGCCTTGCACGATAGGCTGCGTCGGAGATACAGTCCCGCCCAAGCACCCAGAATGCAGGCCCCCCGGACCTGTTCGGAGAGGTGCCAGGCATGCAGCCCAAGAATCTCAATCGCCCAGCCGGAGAGAGGCCGCCCCAACAGCATCCCTTTGTTCGGCCTTACATGGCGACATCAAGAGCAATCGACAGATCCGCACAGAAGAATTCGGATCCGTCGACTACCGGCCCCCTGGCCCGACAGGTTTATCGCGCTATGCTGCGGGGCGCCTCGCTACCTTTGTTGAGATACAACGCGATTTCGCAGGCATATTAGATATGGCAGCAGAATCACTATGTTTATTGGAAAGTACTGAACGATCTAATGAGCGTTGGGCAGTCAGAGGATGAAGATGGCGGCTGACCGTCCTGCGTCCCGGGTACGCACTCCGCCGTTTCTGTATCGTGCGATGCAGGTGGAGCGCCATGCACGAGAA
>JANMQK010000046.1:0-4794 GCA_031370485.1 Acidobacteriota bacterium
TTCTCGGCGTTGATCACCACGACGAAATCCCCCGTGTCGAGAAACGGGGTGTATTCGGGCCGGTGCTTTCCCATGAGCGCCCTGGCCACGAACGTCGAGAGCCGTCCCAGAGTCTGACCGTTCGCGTCCACGAGAAGCCACTTGCGCCGCGACTCGGCATCCTTGCACACATAGGTACCCATGCTCGTCACGTCCTCGCCTGATGAGAAAAAACCATTGTTCAGCAGGGCGGTCATTCTGGCAGGAGCGCCCGGCAACTGTCAAGCCCCGTCGCTCAGGGCGTGCCCGGAAGTCCGCCGGCGGCGCCCATCAGGAGCACCAGGACCGCCTTCTGCGCGTGCAGCCTGTTCTCAGCCTGGCGGAACACGACCGACTTCACCGAGTCGATCACCTCGTCCGTGACCTCCTCGCCGCGATGGGCCGGGAGGCAGTGCATGAACAGCGCCTCCGGGCCCGCCAGGGCCATGAGCCTGGAGTCGACCTGGAACGGCCTGAACACCGCGCGCCGCGCCTCCGCCTCCGACTCCTTCCCCATGCTCGCCCAGGTGTCCGTGTAGACGACCTCCGCTCCCGCCACGGCGGAGCGGGGATCGTGCCCGACCTCGATGCGGGCCCCGGTGGCCTCGGCGTCCTTCCGGGCGAGGCCGATCCATTCCCCGCCCGGCTCGTAGCCCGCGGGTGTCGCGATCGCGAGGTGGGCCCCCAGCTTGGCCGCGGCGAACGCGAGAGAGTGCGCGACGTTGTTGCCGTCGCCGACATAGGCGATCTTGACCCCCTCGGTGCGGCCCAGGACCTCGCGCACGGTCAGGAAGTCCGCCAGCGCCTGGCAGGGATGGAGATCGTCCGTGAGCCCGTTGATGACCGGGACCGTGGAGTGCAGCGCCAGGTCGAGGACGGTCTGGTGGGCGAACGTCCTTGCCATGATCCCCTCGACCATGCCGGACAGGGTCCGGGCGACGTCATGGACCGACTCCCGTTTCCCGAGCGCGATGCCGGACGGGTCGAGGTTGATCGCGTGGCCCCCCAGCTGCGTCATGCCCGCCTCGAAGCTGACCCGCGTCCTGAGCGACGGCTTCTCGAACAGCATCGCCAGGGTCTTCCGCGCCAGGGCCGCGCGGTACGCCGCCGGGTCCTTCCTGATGCGCGCCGCGAGGTCCAGGATTTCCAGGACCTCCTCGCGCGACAAGTCGTGAATCGAGATCAGGTCGTGGCTTTTCATGAATACGCCTCCGTGATGTCCCGGGTCCGGCCGCCTCAGGCCGTCCTGCGCCGCCCCGCCGTGCGGGGCTGGCCGGGGGGCCGGGCGCCCCCCGCGGCGGAGATGCGGGTGCCCGCGCGGCCGCGCACCGCCTCCGCGAGGCGCGAGGCGGAGGTGATGACGACCTCGCGGCCGGTCACCTCGGCGAACTCGATCGCCGCGCGGATTTTCGGCCCCATGCTTCCTTCGGGAAAATGACCCTCGGTCTGGTACGCCCGCGCCTGCCGCGTGTCGATGGCGCGGAGGGCTTTCTGATCCGGCCGGCCGTAGTTGAGCGAGACCTGGTCGACACCGGTCAGGATGACCAGGAGGTCGGCGCGGATCTCGGCGGCGATGAGGCCGGCCGTGTAGTCCTTGTCGATGACCGCCTCGACCCCCTTGAGGTCCTTCGCCGGCGTGCGGTAGACGGGGATGCCGCCTCCCCCCCCCGCGATCACGATCCAGCCTGCCTCGAAGGCCTGGCGGATCGCGCCCATCTGCACCACCTCGAGGGGCCGGGGCGACGGCACCACCTTGCGCCAGCCCCGCCCGGCGTCCTCCACCATGTTCCATCCCTGCTTGTGCATGAGGAATTCAGCGCGGAACCGCGTGTAGAAGGGGCCGATCGGCTTTGTGGGCTTGAGAAAACCGGGATCGTCCTGGTCGACCACCACCTCGGTTGTCAGGGTCACGACACCACGCCGCATCCTCCGGCGCCGCAGATCATTGATGAGGGCCAGCTCCAGCATGTAGCCGATGCTTCCCTCCGAGGCGGCGACGCAGACGTCCAGGGAAAGCGGCGGGACCTTGTTGACCGCTTCCTCGACCTGGATGAGGATGTTCCCGACCTGCGGGCCGTTGCCGTGGACGAGCACGAGCCCCGCGCCGTCCCGCACGAGCGGCAGGAGCATGCGGGATGTCTCCCGGGCGTTCTCCAGCTGCTCCCACTGCGTGCCTTCCTGGCCTTCGCGGATGAGGGCATTGCCGCCGAACGCGACGACAAGCCTCCGGGCCTTCCGCATCAGCCAAGCCCCGCCAGGACATCGTCCAGATCGGGCTTCCCGATCTCCTGAAGCTCGTACGAGACGCGCAGCGCCGGCTTCACGAAGTGGATGGCGCGCCTCAGATCGATCGGGGTCGCGATCAGCACCAGATCGCAGTCGGCCCCCTCGATTGTCTTCTTGAGATCGGCCATCTGCTCGTCGCCGTATCCCACGGCCGGCAGCAGGGTCCCGATCCCCGGGTACTGCTTGAAGGTGCGGGCGATCGAACCCACGGCGAACGGTCTCGGGTCGACCAGGGCGGCCGCGCCGAAGCGCCGCGCCGCGATGACCCCCGCGCCGTAGGCCATTTCTCCGTGCGTCAGGGTCGGCCCGTCCTCGACCACCAGCACGCGCTTCCCGCGGATCGACTCGGGGTCCTCGACGCTGACGGGCGAGGCCGCCTCGATGACGAGTGCTCGCGGATTGAGCCGCTTGATGTTCGCCTTGACCTGCTCGACATCCTTCGCTTCGGCGGAGTCGATCTTGTTGATGACGACGCACGAGGCGCGGCGGAGATTCGCCTCCCCAGGGTGATACGACACCTCGTGACCGGGCCGCAGCGGGTCGACCACGACGATCTCGATGTCCGCCTTGATGAACGGCAGGTCGTTGTTCCCCCCGTCCCACACGATGACGTCGGCTTCCTTTTCGGCGTCGGCGAGAATGGCGGCGTAGTCAACGCCGGCGTAGACGATCGTCCCCGCCTTCACGTGCGGCTCGTACTCCTCGCGCTCCTCGATGGTGCAGTCGTAGCGATCGAGGTCGTCAAAGGTGGCGAACCGCTGCACCCTCTGCGCGACGAGATCGCCGTAGGGCATCGGGTGCCGGATGGCGACCACCTTCCGGCCGCGCTCCATGAGCTTTTTGCACACCCGGCGGGTCGTCTGGCTCTTGCCGGCTCCGGTGCGCACGGCGCAGATCGAAACGCTCGGCTTGCTCGAAGCGAGGGAGGTCGCGTTGAAGCCGAGGATCTCGAAATCCGCGCCCGCGGCGATGGCCAGCGAGGCCTTGTGCATCACGTGCAGGTGCGTGACGTCCGAGTAGGCGAACACGACCAGGTCCACCTTGAGGGTGCCGATCAGCTCCTTGAGGCGGTCCTCCTCGTAGATCGGGATGCCGTCCGGGTACCGCGGGCCGGCCAGCCCGGGGGGATATTTCCGCCCGGTGATATTCGGGATCTGGGTGGCGGTGAAGCCCACCACCTCGTACCCGGGATTGTCGCGGTAGCAGAGATTGAAGTTGTGGAAATCCCGTCCCGCCGCACCCATGATCAGGACACGCCGCGCGCGCATTGGCCCTCTCGGAGTTCTGGCCCCGGAACCGGAGCCGGTCGCGGAGGTGGCGCCTCCCTAAATACATAAGGAGCAACCGGGATGATCCGATTGCTCCACGAGTGCCCCCTCGGGAAAAACCTATATCAGACCGGCGTGACTATAGCAGAAGCGCTCCATGTGTCAAGGTTTGCGGTCCGACAGATTTGCGGTCCGATCGCCCCCGGGAAGCGTGGGGCCCCCCTCGCCCAGGATGAGCGCTCTTTCGATGAGGAGCGGCGCCCTCTCCTGCATTATTCCGAAGGGGCCGCGAAGCGCAGCTCGACTTCAACCAGCTCCTGCTGGGCGGCCGCCAGCTCGCTCTGCTTGCTCTTGATCTCATCGTCGACCGCCGCGAGCAGGTCCCTGGCTCCGAGGGCCGCGTCACCCGTCTTGTCCTGGGGGCCCTGGGGCTTCGGCATAATCCGGTAGGGGTCGACGATCGCCGCCCGCTTCTCCTTCAGGTAATTGAGGCGATCCTGGATCTTCGTGATCTTGTCCCGGGAGCGCTGGATTCTCTCCACCCGGAACTTCTCGGCCTGGTCGCGGTCCTTGAACGGCTTGAGCGGGTCCGGCGGGGGAACCGGTGCGGCACCGGGGTCCGCGCTCTTCGGATTGGCGGGGGGCTTGCGCGCCGGCGGTGCCGGGCGGGGGCGACCTTTTTCCGGCGTGCCGTCCTCCTGCTCCGCGGCCTCCGGTTCGGGCGCTTGGGCCGCGCCGCCGGCATCCTCGGCCCGGGGGGCGCCTTTGCTGTACTTCAGCAGATCGTCGTCGTCGAATCTCAGGGGCGCCTCCGGCGCTCCCTGGCGCTTCACGGCCTGCGCGGCGGACTTCGCCTTCTTGCGGCCCGCGGCGGATTTATTGGGCGGTTCCTCTTTCTTCTCCCGGGGGGCGTCGGACGCGGCCTTGTCCTGATCGTTCCCCTCTTCGGCCCGGCACGGGACAGCGGCCGGCAGGAGAAGGAATGCAGCCAGAGCGAGGATCGGGAAGAGCGGGATGCGAATCATCGAATCCTCCAGGGCGCCATCACCCGGAGGCAGAATCTAAGGCCTGCCCGGGCGGGGATCAAGGCTCGGGGGGTGGTGATCCCGCCGGCCAGGGACCGGGCTGCCATGACCTCACGTACACCCTGGGGAGCTCCATGCCCGGGCCGGGCCACTCCCCTGACGCCAGGGCCGGGTCGAAGTAGAACCCTGGGCTCCCG
>JANMQK010000062.1:0-14419 GCA_031370485.1 Acidobacteriota bacterium
TGCGGCCCAGCGCCTTGGCCGCCATGGCCCGCACGGCCCACTCGGGATCGCCCAGCGCCGTCACGAGATCATCGACGAATACATCGCCGACCTGGCCTCGCCCGATCCCGCCAAGCGCGCCGCCGCGGTCAAGTTCGTGGAAAAGATCATTTCGCTCGAGCGCGTGGATCACCTGACCCACGAGGCGATCGAGCACACGCAGGAGGGGGTGCGCCGCACTCTCCTGCAGATCCTGGGGCAATCCCCGAAGGGGGCTTCATGAGGCGTCCGCGATGAGTTGGCACGCAATACTGGTCAGGATCGTCCTGGATTTCAACTACGCGGTCCTCTTCTATTTCGCCCTGCTCAACGGGGTCTACCTCCTCCTGTTCCTCGTGTCGCTGTACGAGGTGACGCGCTTCGTCAAGAGGACCTTCTTCTCCGACTACGATCAGATCCTGAGATCGGAGATGACCTGGCCCATCACGATCATCATCCCCGCCTACAACGAGGCCCATACCATCCTCGAGACCGTCCGATCGCTCCTGAACGTCAACTACGGGCAGTTCGAGGTGATCGTGGTGAACGACGGTTCGGAGGACGAAACCCTGCAAACACTCGTTCGGACCTTCGAGCTCAAGCGCACGGACCGGATCTACCGGCGGACGCTGCCGACGAGTGCCGTGCGCGGCATCTACGCCGCGCTCGAGGTGCCGAATCTGATTGTCATCGACAAGGAGCACGGCGGGAAGGCCGACGCCCTCAACACCGGCATCAACGTGTCGCGCTATCCGCTGGTCGGCTCCGTGGACGCCGACTCCGTGATCGAGGAGAACGCTCTGCTGCGCGTGGTCAAGCCGTTCATGGAGCATCCCACCGAGATGATCGCGGTCGGCGGGATTGTCCGGATCGTGAACGGGTGCGAGATCCACGACGGGCGGGTGATGCGCATCGGCCTGCCGCGCAAGCTCATCCCCATCTTCCAGGTCGTCGAATACCTCAGGGCGTTCCTGAGCGGCCGCATCGGCTGGAGCAGCATGAGGTCGCTATTGATCATCTCGGGGGCCTTCGGGCTGTATCGCAAGTCCGAGGTGATCGCCGTCGGCGGCTACGATCGCTGGTCGCAGACCGAGGACCTCGAGCTCGTCCTCAAGCTGCATGAGCATCTCCAGCGCCAGGGTCGCAAGTACCGCGTCGTCTTCGTCCCCGACCCGGTCTGCTGGACCGAGGTTCCCGGGTCGTTCCGGGTCCTGGCGCGCCAGCGTAACCGCTGGCACCGGGGGCTCGTCCAGAGCCTCTGGCGCCACCGGCGCATGATGTTCAACCCGAAATACGGTGTCATCGGATCGCTGGCGATGCCTTACTTCGTCTTCTTCGAGCTCTTCGGGCCGTTCATCGAGATCCTGGGGTACATCATGATCGCCCTGGCCTTCGTCCTCGGCATCCTGAACCTCGATTTCTTCATCCTGTTCACCATCTTCGCGGTCTTTTTCGGTATCTTCCTGTCGATCGCGGCGGTGATGATCGAGGAGATCTCCTTCAGGAGATATCCGGGCTGGGAACACCTTGCCATGCTGGTGATCGCCGCGGTCCTCGAGAACTTCGGCTTCCGGCAGCTCCTGTCTCTCTTCAAGGTGAAGGCGTTCTGGGACTACCTCTGGCGCCGCAAGTCCTGGGGACGGATGGAGCGCGAGGGCTTCCGGCAGGCGCCGGCACACGTGAGGCCGGCGACGGGCAACGGAGTCACGACCGGGCCAGGATCTTCTTGATTTCCCCCGCCAGGTAGAGAGAGCCGCTCGCCACCACGAGCCCGTCCTCCCCCGCGACCGCGCGGGCGCGGTCGAGGGCAAGAGCGATTCCGGGCTCGGTCGTCACGCGGCGACAGTGCGCGGTCGCCAGGTCGCAAAGGCGGCGGGGCGACTCGCCTCGCGACACCGGGAGGGAGGTCACGATGACCTCCTCCGCGAGCGGGCAGAGGATCTCGAGCATGTCGGCGGCCGGCTTGTCCTTCATCGCGGCAAAGACGAGGACCTTCCTCCGGCCCGGCTGGTGGTCCCGGAGGTAGGCGGCCAGGGTCCGGCAGCCTGCCGGGTTGTGGGCTCCGTCGAGAAGGAGTTCCGGCCGGCCCTGGAGGATCTCTATCCGCGCCGGCCACTCTGCCCGTTTCAACCCCTCCGGGATGGCCCCGAGGTCGAGGGCGGGGAACGGCCCCGCCCCCAGCGTCTCCGCCAGAAGCACCGCCACCGAGGCGTTGTCCACCTGATGGTCTCCGCGCAGCGAGATCGCCAGGCGGTCGAAGCGCCGCCCGGAAGAGGTGGTGAGGGAGAAGACCGGGGGGTCGGAATGTATGGGACCTCCTGACAACGGCCTTGCCCGGCAGGATGCTGTCTCAACCAGGGGCGCCTCGAGCCGGCGCGCTTCATCTTTGATAACTCGCAAAGCCGATTCCTCCTGCCGGGCCACGACCAGGGGGACGCCGCGCTTGATGATCCCTGCCTTCTGCGAGGCAATCTCAGGGAGGGTCCGCCCCAGCCACTCCTCGTGGTCCATGGCCACCGAGGTGATGGCGCAGGCGAGGGGTTGAACGACATTCGTGGCGTCGTACCGGCCCCCCATGCCGACTTCCAGCAGGGCGATCGGCACCCGCCGGCGGGTGAAATGCAGGAACGCCAGGGCGGTCGTGGCCTCGAAGTAGGTGGGTGGGTCCCCGCCGGCACGCCGCCCGGCTTCGATGGCGGCTGCGACCTCGGAGGTCAGGGAGGCCACATCGTCCTCGGAGATCGGATCCCCGTCCACGGCGATGCGTTCTTCGAAGCGCACGAGGTGCGGCGAGCTGTAGACCCCCCGGCGCACGCCGGCCGCGCGCAGGATCGATGCGAGGAAGGCGGTCACGGAGCCCTTGCCGTTCGTCCCGCCGATCAGCACCGAGGGAGTGGACAGGTGGGGATCGCCGAGCTGGGCGAGCAGCGCGCGGGTCCGGTCGAGCCCGGGGCGGATCCCGAGCGACTCCAGCGACTCGAGATAGGCAAGGGCCTCCGGGTAGGTCACGCGCGGAGGTGCTCTAGAAGACTTCGGGTGGGATGGCGTGTTTGCGGGCCGCGAGCGGCGTGGGGAACGGGAGCGGCTCGCGGTAAGGGGCCGTCAGGCCGGAAACTGCCGGCTCCCCCTCGGCCTGACTCTCACCGGACGCGCTCGACGGGGCCGCGGATGAGCCCGGAGCGGTGCCCGCCAGCATATCCTTGTTGTAGAGCATCTTGAGGCACCGGATCAGGACCTCCCGCATGCTGCGGCGCTCCACGATGAAATCGATCATTCCATGCTCGAGCAGAAACTCGGAACGCTGAAACCCCTCCGGGAGCTTCTCCCGGATCGTCTGCTCGATGACCCTTGGGCCGGCGAACCCGATGAGTGCCTTCGGCTCGGCGATGTTGAGATCCCCGAGCATGGCATACGAGGCCGTGACCCCTCCGGTCGTCGGGTCGGTCAGGATCGAAAGGTACGGGATGCGGGCTTCGTGCAGCCTGCCCAAGGCGGCCGCGATCTTGGCCATCTGCATCAGCGACAGAACCCCTTCCTGCATCCGGGCGCCGCCGGAGCAGGAGATGATCACCAGGGGGATCCGCTCCTCCAGGGAGCGCTCGGTCGCCCGGCACACCTTCTCGCCGACCGCGGAACCCATCGAGCCCCCCATGAAGCCGTATTCCATGGCAGCGACCATGACCTGCTGCCCCCCCATCGTCCCGCGGGCATTGATGATCGCGTCGTTGAGCCCGGTTTTCTCCCGGTTCTCCCTCAGCCGATCCTTGTAGGCCTTGATGTCCTTGAACTTGAGGGGATCGACCGAGTAGATGTCGGTGTCGACTTCCTGGTAGCGCCCCTCGTCGAAAATCGCGGAAAGCCTTTCCCTGGCGGAGATCCGGAAATGGTAGTTGCACTTGGGGCAGACGTTGGCGTTTCGGAGGACTTCCTTCTTATAGATGATCTCCTTGCAGGAGTTGCATTTTACCCAGAGGCCCTCCGGAACCTGGATCCGCTTGTTCTCGACCGCCTGCTTCGGCTTGCGAATCTTCTTGAACCACGCGAGTTCCATCAGGTTCCCCGGAGGAGCGGCTTGATTACGCTCCCGGAATCATAGTCGCAGCCCCGGGAGGGGTCAAGCATGGCCGCCGGAGGGGTGGCGACCGGTCACAGCCGAGTGCCCAGACTCTCCACACGGAAGGTCTGATCCTGGACACAGGGCTTCAGAAAACCCGTAAAACATTGACTCTGCATGAATTAATCAACCCGTTGCGGCGCGCCGGGAGGTGGTGGTGACCGATGCCTTGTCGAGGTTCCGCGCACGGCCTCCCTCCTGATGGGCAGGGACGATTCCCGAAATCGATGCCGGAGAGACCTTATCATTCTGTATAAGCCATTAAGAAATGGCGATTTGCGGGCATCGTTGACTTGAAGCACTGGCTTCCAGAGGGAGGTGGCACGTGGGGTGCAGCAGGGTTGCGCGTAATGAAACCCCTGTCGCGTCCTGTCTCCCGGCCTCTCCTGGCCGCCCTGCTGCTGGCGGTTCTGGGTCTGCCCGCCGCAGGCGGGGATGGCGGGAAGAAGGGTAAGTCCGGTAAGCCGCGCGTCGCCCCTGACCTGGCGGCGATCCTCCAGCTGGCCCGGCAGGACAGCCCGATCCGTGTCGTGGTCATTCCAAGGAGGGTGCAGAATCGGACGCTCGCCAGCATCGCGGACCAGCTGGGCGGAATGGGTTCCAGGGTCATTGGGGTCTATCCCTCGGTCAACTTGATCGTCGTGGAAACTCCCCGCGCGATGATGGGCGGCGTGCAGACCATGAGCGAGATCGAGTACCTGGCCCCCGATCGCCTGGTCCTGGGTCTCGAAAGCCACATCAGGGAGACGACCGGCGCCAACCTGGCGCTCAACGATGTGGAGGCGACGAAGCCCCGCAAGGCGGCACGGCCTCTCCCGGAACCGTTCGACGGACAGGGGGTCGGCGTCGCGATCCTCGATTCGGGGATCGACAAGGGCGTCCCTGACCTGAAGGACCAGGGCAAGGATCGGAAGATCTTCGACGCGGACTTCACGGATGCCCCGGAAAAAGGAGACGTGTACGGACATGGGACCCATGTCGCCGGGATCGTCTCGGCGGTCGCTCCGCGAAAAGACCAGGTTGATCGCGACCATGCCGGGATCGCACCCGAGGCCCCTCTCCTGAATCTCCGGGTCCTCGACCGGTTCGGCCGCGGATCGATCAGCTCGGTCGTCGCCGCCATCGACTTCGCGGTGGCGAACAAGGACGCTTTGGGCATCCGGGTTCTCAATCTCTCGCTGGCGGCGCCTCCCATCGAATCCTACCGGGACGATCCACTGTGCCGGGCCGTGGACCGGGCGACCGCCGCCGGCATCACGGTCGTGGCCGCCGCCGGGAATTTCGGGCTGGACGTCAACGGGAACGAGGTCTATGGCGGGGTCACGTCGCCGGGCAACTGCCCGTCGGCGATCACCGTGGGGGCCGCGGACACCCGCGGCACGGACCCACGATCGGATGATTCGGTGGCGCTGTTTTCGTCGCGGGGGCCGACCCGATCGCATTCGACCGATCCCGATACCGGAAAGGTCGTCTACGACGACCTCTCGAAGCCCGACCTGGTGGCCCCCGGAGTCCGCATCGTATCGGTCGAGAGCCGCAACAACCTGATCGTCCGGTCGTATCCCGAGCTGCATGTGGACACCTGGAAAAAAGACGACAAGAGACGCTACATGGTCCTGAGCGGCACCTCGCAGTCGACGGCCGTGGTCTCGGGGGCCGCGGCCCTGGTGCTCCAGGCCAACCCCGGACTGCCGCCCGCGCTCGTGAAGGCGGTCCTCATGTACTCCGCCCAGATCCTGGACGGCGCCGACCTCTTCGAGCAGGGCGCGGGGCTCCTGAACATCGAGGGGGCGGTGCGGCTTGCGCGGGCCCTGCCCGCGGGCGGAACGACGACCCCGGACGGCCTGCTGGAAAACTCCGGCGGCCTTTCTGACCCCTGGACGACGATCGAGGCGGAGAGGTTCGGCTGGAGCCAGGGCCTGATCTGGGGCCGCGGTTGGGTGACCGGCGACCGGCTCTTCGATGGAGTGCGACTCGTCGACGCGCAGACGCTCATCTGGGGGTTCAGCAGGGACCACTGGCGCAGGGGAGTCGTCTTCAACGAGGGCCTCTTCTCGGACGACTACGTCGTGCGCGGCCGGGTCGGCGGCTGGCGGGACATTTCCTGGGACCAGGGCGCGCTCATGGAGAACGGTCTCCTCGTGCGCCGGGAAACCTACGCCTACGGGGTTCCATGGAAGAACGCGCTCATCACCGAGGCGTTCTTCACGCTCGATCCCTCGGGTCTCATCTGGGGGTTCGGCCGCTCGGGGTATGACTCGAGCCTGATCTGGGGACTGACGCGAACTGATTACTGATTGGGGGCCCTCACTTGGCCCCGGAGAGGAGGTCACGACCGAGGCGAGAGTACCTGAGCTGACACCCAGGCATCGCCTGTACTGGACCGGCCCCGCGGCATCCGCTCCGGGGCCGGTCCCTTCACCCTCACGGCGGCCCGCCGGCCGCCATTCCGGAATCGCGGAAGGTCGTCACGGAACATGAGGATTCACTTCGACCGATCAGATGACGTCATGACACTGGCCGCTGCCGCGGCGTTTCTCGGCGGCTCGCTGACGATCGCCGGCATCCTGGCGGCGGCCAGGCCCGGTGTCCTTTCCACGCTCGCCCTGATACCGGCGGTTCTTAGCGCCGGCGCGGCCTGGCGGCTCTACGCTTCCATCGCAAGGTCCGGCTCGCGGCGGTTCGACACCTTGATGCGCCTGCACCACTCGACGTTGGAGGTGCTGTCGCTCGCCATCGACGCGAGGGATCCCGCGATCCGCGGCCACGTGCGCAAGGTGCAGGCCTGCGCGCTCGAGCTGGCGCGGTCGATGGAGGTGCCTCCCGGGGAGGCGGATGCGCTGCGCACCGCCGCGATCCTGCACGACATCGGGACGGTCGTGATCCCGGACCGGATCCTGGCCAAGCCCGGGAAGCTTTCCGAAACCGAGTTCCGCAGGGTGAGGGCCCACCCCGCCGTCGCGGTAGAGATTCTCGCCGGGATCGATTTCCCGGTCCCGGTAATGCCCATCATCCGCCACCATCACGAGCACTGGGACGGATCGGGCTATCCCGACGGCCTGAAAGGCACGGGGATTCCCGAGGGCGCCCGCATCCTCGCCGTGGCGGACGCCTTCGAGGCCCTGACTTCCGACCGGGCGCACCGGAGGCGCAAGTCAAGCGAGGAGGCCTGCGCCCTCATCGAGGCCTGGTCTGAGATCCACTACGATCCGCGTGTCGTGCGCGCCCTGCGCGCCAACCTCTCCGCCGTCGAAGAGGCGGGGCGGGCCGCGGAGAGTGTCCCCGACACCGGCGTACCGGCGCTCGAAGCGGCGTTGCGGGACTCATCGTTTGAGGAGGACACGCCCGCCCCGGACACCTATCCGGACGATCTCGAGTGGCTGCTTCCCGAGGGTGGTTCTTCGGGGGAGTCAGGGACGGGAACCGGGGTGGGGGCGCTTTTCGCCGGCATCCCCAGCCGGGCGGTTGACCGCGCGCCGCGCGCGCCCTCCGACGACACCTCCTCCGCCCAGAGGGAGGTCTACGCGCTTTACGAGATCGCGCAGGCGCTCGGGTCCTCCATGCGCCTCAGCGAGGTCCTCGACCTCGTGGTGAGCAAGATCGGGCAGCTGGTCCCCTACCGCACCTGCGCGTTTTTCATCCTGGACGAGGGGGGGGAGACGATCTCGGCCCGGCACGTGTCGGGGGCCGGGGCCGCGGCGATGCGCGGCCACGTGGTGCGCGTGGGCGACGGCATCACCGGCTGGGCGGCGGCGCACCGCAGCTACAGGCTCTCCACCAGCCCGGAGCCCGATCTGGCCGGCACCACGCTCAAGCCGGCTGACTATTCCGCGGTGGCGGCCTTCCCGCTCTGCCGCGACGCTGAAACGCTTGGGGTGATCAGCCTCTACTTCCCGAAGGATGTCCCCTGCACCGACGACCACCTCAGGGTGATGGACATCATCGCGAAACTCGCGACCGGCGCCGTCCACAACAGCACGCTCCTTCCCCGGAACCAGGAGCCGGCTCTCACCGACGGTCTCACGTTTCTTCCGAACGAGCGCCACCTGCGGCTGGTTTTCGAGCAGGAGCGGATACGCAGCCAGCAGGCGTGCCTGCCCGCCGCCCTGCTCGAGATGGACCTCGAAGGACTCCGGGCGATCAACGAGCGGCACGGCAACGCGGTGGGCGACCGCTACCTGGCTGAGGTAGCCCGGGTCCTGAGGAGCCAGCTCAGGGAGCGTGACGTCCTGGTGCGGCTGTCGGCCGACGAGTTCGCCGCCATCCTGCCGCTCACCGGGTTCGCGGCGGCCGCGCTGCTCGCGGAGCGCCTGCAGAAGTCGGTCGACCATTTCACGCTGAAGCTCGACGGGGGCAGGACGGCCCGGTGCGGCCTGTCGATCGGAATCGCGCTCTATCCCCAGGACGGGGAATCGTTCGAGGACATCCTTTCACGGGCGGATCAGAACATGCGCCGCAACAAGGAAGTGCGGAAAAACGCGCGCGAGGCGCGCTCCCCGAACGTCATCCCCTTCCCCATCCAGTCCCCCGGCGGCGAGGCCTGACCCGGCCGCTCGGGAGGGAGGGGCGGAGCGCCACGCCGCCCTGACCGGCGAGACGTGGTGCCCTCTCGTGGACCTCGACGGCGCCCTCAACTGACAGGGACGCCCCGTCCCGCCTCCTTATTTTTCCCGCCGCGTCGGGATCTCCCTGTTGCGCCCGCGCAATTTCTTGTATACAGTCTGGTATACAATGCAGCCATCCGGAGAAGGCCTGAGGATCGTCGTGCGCCGGGACCTGGAGGAGCCGGTTTACATGCAGATCGCCCGGCAGATTCGCGGATGGATCGCTTCGGGACGCCTCGGTCCGGGGTCGCTTCTCCCCCCCGTGCGCACCGTGGCCTCCGATCTGGGGGTGAACCTCAATACCGTGGCCCGTGCCTACCGCTCCCTAGAGGAGGAAGGGTTTCTGCTGATTAGGGATCGATCCGGGGCCGAGGTGGCCCCGCCCGCGACCGAGGCGGCGGCGGGGGACGCCCGGGATCTCAAGGGTGAGCTGAGGGAGTTGTTGCTGCGGATGCGGCAGGCGGGGATCTCCCCGGAGGAATTGCAGCGCCTGGTTTCCGGGGAGATCGGGTCATTGGTCCGGCGCGCTGAAGCGCGCGGGCGGTCACGCGGTGAAGAGGAGGACGCATGAGCACCAGGATGATCGTCGGCTTTTCGCTTTTCCAAACGCTGGCCGTAGGCCTGCTGCTCCTCATCCTTCCCAGGATCGGGCGGAGGGGGCTGCTGTTCGGAGTCTATGTCGGTGAGGAGGTGTCGGGCGGAGAGGAGGCCCGCGGCATCCGCCGCGCCTGGTACGGAGGGATGTTTGGCGTGCTCGTCCTGTCGCTGCTCCTCGGGATTGGTGTTGAGACAGGCGTCCCGTGGGTGCCGGCCGGCTCGGCCTCGACGCTCATCCTGGTGGCCGGTTTCTACCTCCTTTACCTTCGGGCCTACCGGCAGGCCCGCCGCCTGGCCGCAGTCGCGCCGCCGCCGGTGTCCGCGGCGCCGTTCGATGTCGGTCCGCAGCCGACGCCTCTCCTGCCGCTTATCGGCCTCTTGACCGGACTGGCGGGGGGCCTGGTCGCCGTGGGATACGCCTGGAGCCATTACACGCTGCTTCCAGCGACGGTTCCGATCCATTTCGATTTCAGCGGCACTCCCGATGGATGGGCCGCGCGATCGTTCGCCGCAGTGATGCTGTTGCCGGTGATGACTCTGTTCATGGGCGCCGGCATCGGCGCGCTTGCTTTCTTCGTCGCCCACGCCAAGCGCGCCATCAGGCATCCGGACGACGGAAGCTCGGCGCGGGCCCAGGCGCGGTTCCATGCCGCCATGAGCCGATACCTCGCCACCATCGGCATCCTCCTGACCGGGATGCTGGCGTTCGGCTCGATCTCCTCGATCGACGTGGCGCTGGGCAGGGCCACGAGGCTTCATCCTGGCTTCGGCGTACTTGCCGCCCTCCTCGTGACGTACGTCATCGGCGGCATCATCTACATAGGGCTGCGCCACGGCCAGGGGGGCGCGCGGCTCGAGCGTGCCGTGTCGGCCGCGCCGCTCACCGACGGCCTGGCCGACAACCGCCGGTGGTGGCTGGGCATGTTCTACTTCAACAGGGAGGATCCCGCGATCCTGGTCGAGCATCGTTTCGGCCTCGGGTACACCCTGAATCTCGGCAACTGGAAGGCGGTCGCGTTCCTCGTGATCCTGCTGCTGGGCTCTCTGGGATTCGCGCTGCTCGCCGCCTGGTCCGCGCGCGGTTGATCCGCGGACCGTCTCCGGGCGGTGGTACCATGACCAGCGCCCCAGGGAAGACCGCGTTCAGAGCGGCGGAGAGATGCCATGGACCACAGGCGGCTGGCGACGACCCGCGTCTACTCGGGAAAGCTGCTCAAGATCGATCTCGATCGCGTGCAACTGCCGAACGGGCGCGAGACCGATCTGGAGATGGTCCGGCATCCCGGGGCGTCCGCCGTGCTCCCCTTCGTGACGGCCGACGAGGTCCTCCTCATTCGGCAGTTCCGCTACGCCACGGGAGGATTCATCCTCGAGGTCCCGGCCGGGACGCTGCATCCCGGTGAAGAGCCCGAGGCCTGCGCGCGCCGCGAGGTGGAGGAGGAGGCTGGGCACCGCCCGGGCAGGCTGGAGCGCCTGGCGTCGATCTTCACGACCCCCGGCTTCACCGATGAGATCATCCATCTTTATACGGCGCACGATCTGACGCCGACGGAGCAGAAGCTCGACCACGACGAGGTGATCTCGGTGGAGAGGATCCGCTTCGAGTCGGCCCTCGCCGCCATCGGCCGGGGGGAGATCGTCGACTCCAAGACGATCTGCACACTGTTGCTCGCCCACGAGTCGCTGAGGAGATGAAACCGATGCAGACCCTGCGCGTCGAGACCGAGGGGGCGATCGCCCGGGTCGTCCTCGATCGTCCCGATGTCCGGAACGCCTTCAACGAGGTGGTGATCGCGGAATTGCGCGAGGTGTTCTCGGGGTTCGAGCCGGGCGTGCGGGTCGTCATCCTGACCGGCGCCGGGACCGTGTTCTGCGCCGGGGCGGACGTCCAGTGGATGAAGAAGAGCGCCGCCTACACGGAGGCGGAGAACGCCAGGGACGCGGCCAACATGGCGATGATGTATCGCGCCATCGACGAATGCCCGCTCCCCGTCATCGGGCGGGTGAACGGGGCGGCGCTCGGGGGCGGTTCGGGCCTCGTGGCTTGCTGCGACATCGTCGTGGCGGTCGAGGGAGCGCAGTTCGGGTTCACCGAGGTGCGGCTGGGGATCGTGCCGGCCAACATCTCAACCTTCGTCCTGCCGAAAATCGGCGCCTCGGCCGCGCGCCGCTACTTCCTGACCGGCGAGCGGTTCGGCGCGCGCGAAGCGCTGGCTATGGGGCTGGTCCACGAGGTCGTGCCCCCCGACCTCCTGGACGCCAGGGTGAACGAACTGGCGCAGCACCTGCTTTCCTCCGGGCCGCGCGCGGTCTCGGCCGCCAAGGCGCTCATCCGCGAAGGACTGGCGCGGCCCCGCGACCAGGCGATCGAGTACACCATCCGGACGATTGCCGGCATCCGGGTGACCCCCGAGGCCCAGGAGGGGCTCGCGGCCTTCCTGGAAAAGCGCAAACCGCGCTGGTGACCGCCGCCCTGGGGGCTCTCCGCTACCGCCTCAGGGAGCCCCAATTCCCGGTTGACCCGCGCCCCCCCTCGTCGTAACTTTCAGTCCTGCGAGGATTTGGGCCGGATCCCGCCATGCCCCTGCCTGGAGCGGTGTCCCGCCGGCTCTCCCGCGGGAGGTTTCCATGAGCGGCAGATCACGGATATCCCTGGCCCTCACCCTCCTGCTGCTTTGCGCCTCAACCGTCAAGGGGCAACCCCGCACCGGCTCCTCCGACCCGATGCTCGGCCGGCTTCTCCGCGGTCACGGAGTCGGCGTCGACACGATGGGAGGTCCGGTGCCGCCCGACAGGTCCGAGCTGGAGTACTACTCCCGGTTCCTAGCCGTCGACCCCGCCGCGGATCCGCCGGCGGCCCGGCTGAGGATGCGCCTCGATGACGCCGCGCGGCGGGCGGTGGAGAGGCTGGGGTTCCCGGTCTATGGGCGGCTGGACGGCTTCGCGTCGGTTGTCGTGCCGATCGCGCGCATTCCGGAGCTGGACGCGATCCCCGGAATCGAGTGGATGCAGATCGTGAGGCGGCCGCGAACCGAGCTCGATCTCAGCATCCCGGTCATCGGCGCCGACCAGGCGGCGGCCGCCTACGGGACGCGGGGGCAGGGGGTGATCGTGGGGCTCGTGGACACCGGTGTCGACTGGCGCCACCAGGATTTCAGGAACGCCAACGGCACGACCCGGATCAAGTTCCTGTGGGACCAGACCGAGCCCTGCCCTCCCGGCGTCGGAGCAACCCCCGCCCCGCCCTTCGATTTCGGCTGCCAGTACACCGAGAGCGACATCAACGCCGCGCTGGGGGGCGGCCCGGCGATCACCTTCCGGGACGGGCAGGGGCACGGCACGCACGTGCTGGGCGCCGCCGCCGGGAACGGCCGGGGGACCGGGCCGGGACAGCCCCCGAACGTTTACGTCGGCGTGGCGTCCAAGGCCAGCCTGATCGTGGTGAAGATCTTCCCGGAGGCGGGGGTCGGCTGCACGAACTGCTACGACATCGGTCTCGGGCTCGACATGATCGACGCCAAGGCCGCCGATTTCGGGATGCCCTATGTGGTGAACCTCAGCCTCGGCAGCGACCTGGGCGGGCACGACGGATCGGATCTCGACGAGAGGACGATCGACCTTTTGACCGGTCCCGGAAAACCGGGCAAGGCGATCGTGAAATCGGCGGGCAACTCCCGGGGGTACGGCATCCATGTCTCGGGGACGGTCGCCGCCGGCGGCCAGAACGACCACACCTTCACGATCCCCCCGTACACTCCGCTCTCGGGCATCTTCAACGATCTCCAGGCCTGGGAGATGTGGTACCGGGGGGGCGACGCAATGACCGTCACCATCCTGGATCCACCGGACTCGGGCTGCCCGGGGGTCAACAACGTCAGCTCATCGACCGGCCAGGGCCAACATGATCTCGCTTCGTCCAGCGGCACGATGATCATCAGCGACGTCGGCTCGCCGGCCGTGAACGGGGCGCGCTTTTTCGACATGGAGATCGACGACCAGTCGGGGTCCGCGCCCTGCAGCGGGACCTGGACCTTCCGCGTGCATGGAGACACGATCACGCAGGGCGGGCATTACGACATGTGGATCTATTTTTCCAGCTTCGGGGCTTCGGGGCTGTATTCCGACTGGAACGCGCCTGACTACACAGGCCTGGTCAGCATTCCCGGGACGGCCCAGTACGTCACGACGGTCGGCGCCTTCGTCACGAAGACAGGCTGGGTCGATATCGACAACGACTCGATCGGCTACAACCCCCCGCCGGCCATCGGCTCGCTGGCGCCCTTCTCGAGCCCGGGACCCACGCGCGACGGACGGATCAAGCCGGAGATCTCGGCGCCCGGGATGGGGGTCGCCTCGACACTCTCAGCCGACGCGGCCCCCGCGGCACTGGCCAGCCCGAGCGCGAGGGTCCGGGTCCTGCGGGATGGAGTGCATTGGATCCTCGAGGGCACCAGCATGTCGGCCCCGCACGTTGCCGGGGTCTATGCCCAGATGCTGGCGCTCAACCGGAACCTCGACGCGACGCAACTGCGCACCCTGATCACGAGCACGGCCGCAACCGACGGGTTCACGACATTGAGCGTGCCGAACAGCGACTGGGGGTACGGGAAGCTGAAAGCCTACGCCGCGACGCAGATGCTGGTGAAGGACATTCCCACCCTGACCGCCGGGTTGGACGGCTATACCTTCAGCTGGAGCGCCGTCCCCACCGCCGACACCTACAACATCTATCGCGGCGATCTGGGCGCGTTCGGCGCCGCCTCGTACGGCACCTGCTTCCGGCAGGGACTTTCCAGTCCGGCCTTCGTCGACATTGGCAGGCCCGCCACCGGGCACACATTCACCTACCTGGCGACCGGGGTCAGGGCCGGCATCGAGGGCATCCTGGGATTCCGTTCGGACGGCACGGTGCGCCAGAACAACGCTCCCTGCCCCTGAGTCCGCCCGGGACTCCGGGCAGGATCGCTAGTTCCCCTCGTCCTCGTCGTCCTCCCCCTCATCCTCGGGCACCTGCGCGCTCCGGTGCTCGTGGAGAATCCTCCAGCGGCCCCCGGCCTTCTCGAGGACGAGAGTCAGGCCCCCGTCG
>JANMQK010000064.1:0-2227 GCA_031370485.1 Acidobacteriota bacterium
CGTGAACATCGTCCTCTATCACCACTACGTGGATCCCAGCGGCCTCGGCATCGCCTACGTCGTGCTCGCGCTGGAGTTGTTCCTCGCCTACGCATACGGCCCCGCGTTTCGCGGCGTTCTCACTCCAGGCGCGAAGCCTCGGTGGAACTGAGGACAAGTCGAGTGCACCGGAGGAAAGTGACGCGGGTCGCCGGAGGGACCCTGATCGTCGTCGCTCTGCTCCTGGCCGGTCCGGCGCTCGCAGTGACCTCCGACGCCCCATCCTCCCACCACCTGATCTACCTCCACGGCCGGATCGTCCAGGAGCAGCAGAGCGCGCGGCCGCGGAACCCGCAGCACGGCTATTACGAGCTCGATAAGATCGTCGACGGGTTCCGGAAGCGGGGGTTCGTCGTCAGCGGGGGGATCCGGCCGAAGTCGGCTACGGTGAGCGGCTCGGCCGACCGGTTAGTCCAGCAGGTCCGTCGTCTCGTCGCGTCGGGTGTGCCCGCGGACCATGTCACGGTCGTCGGAGCGTCGATGGGCGCGGGCATCGCGCTACTGGCGTCGGCGAGGCTGCAAGATCCCAACGTGCGCTTCGCTCTTCTTGGCGCGTGTCTGTCAGGGAGCGTCCGCGACCTCGTAGCCTCCGAAGGAAAGGGCCCGGGTGGGCGCCTGCTCTCCATCCGCGAAGCGAGTGACGAATCGACCGAGCCGTGCCCGCCCTCGAAGAATGACCGGGACCGTGAGATCGTGCTCCACACGGGGCTCGGCCACGGGTTCCTCTACCAGCCCCTCCCGGAGTGGGTCGACCCGGTCGTGGCGTGGGCGGAGGGCGCGGCGGGGCCGGATGCGGCAGCGGCGGAGGTCGTCCTCGAAGGGGGCCATGCGGCCCAGGTCGAGGGGGTCGCTTTCAGCCGGGACGGCCGCTGGCTGGCCTCGGCGGACAACGGGGGGCGGGTGGTGCTCTGGGACGTGAGCACCCGTCGCCCGCTCCGGAGCTTCGAAGGCAGGAACTTCACCGAGGTCGCCTTCACGCCCGACGCGAAGCTGCCCGTGGCCGCCGGGGACGACGGCCGGCGGCTCGTGTCGGGCTGCCGGGACGGTACGATCAAGATCTGGGACGCAGCGACGGGCGACCTCCTCAGGACACTGACGGGCCATCTCAAGAAGGTCAGCGACGTGGCGTTCAGTCCCGACGGGCGGTGGCTGGCTTCAGCGAGCAGCGACCTGACCGTCCGGTTGTGGCGGATCGAGCGGACGGCGACCATACAGCCGGGCCAATCTGCGATTACTCCCGTTCGAGGGCACCCCGGATGAACGGCGCCTGGACCTTGAGTTGAGGGATGTTGTCGAGGTAGCATGGCCCCAGCCAATCGCGTCGTATCGGAGGTATTGAGTGGCATCCATCAGCATCAAGCAGAAGGTTCTCGAGGCAGTTCAGCAGCTTCCACCCGACGCCACAGTCGAGGACGCCATCGAGCGCCTCTACTTCCTGGCAAAGGTGGAGCGCGGGGTTGCGCAGGCTGACACTGGCGAGACGCTGCCTCATGAGGCCGCCCGCACACGCCTCCTCAAGTGACTCGCATCGTCTGGACCCGCCAGGCGGTTGAAGCGGCACTGATGACCGAACGCATCGTAGAATCGGTCGGCCGCCTGAAGGAATTTCCGCGCTCGGGGCGTGTGGTCCCGGAAGTTGGGCGGGAAACCTATCGCGAAGTCATCCTCGGCACTTACCGCGTCGTCATCTCGGGCAACCGGGCAGGCTCTGAGAACCTGCTGAACTGGAGTCGGACCGCGGTTGAAGCACACCACATTTGCCGAGGATGCCGCGCTGAAGAAAGACCTTCTCGACGTGGCGTGCGCGCTCGAATCCAAGCCATCCATCCTGGGCGCCAGCGCGCACCTGCTGGGCGTGGGCAGGAACGGCGAAGCGCACTGGAGGAAACCTTGGCATATGAAAAAGCTGTCGATCGCCTTCCTGCTGCTGTTCCTTCCCGCGTCCCTTCACGCACGACAGCCTCGGCCGGTGCCCCTCGCATTCACGCACGTCACCGTGATCGACATGACGGGCGCTCCGCCGCGGCCCGACATGACGGTCGTCATCACGGGCAACCGCATCACGGCGGTGGGGCGCGCCGGGAAGGTGCGGGCCCCGGAGGGTGCGCAGGTCATTGATGCCGCGGGCAAGTTCCTGATCCCGGGCTTGTGGGACATGCACGTTCACTTCACGGAGGTCGAACGGTCC
>JANMQK010000340.1:0-2354 GCA_031370485.1 Acidobacteriota bacterium
TGCCGCGGAGCTGGCGGGCCGGAGGGAAGCCGCTGTAGCCGCTCGCGAGACGCAGATCACGGAGCATGAGAATGTTGTAGGTGGTACTATCCCAGACGCGGCCCCGGACGGGTCCCGGAGGGACGGTCGTGGTCGCGGCCAGGCCTGCGATGTCCAGAGGTTGCCTTCCGCGCAATAGCGCAAGGTCGTACACGGTCGCATCCGCGGCGGCCAGAAGGATGAGGCCGGCGAGAGCCGCGGGAAACCCGCGGGCGGCGGCGAGCGCGAGACAAGTCGCGGCGGCCGTCGGGAGCATCGCCAGGAGCGCCAGGGGCACCGAGTGATGGAGCCGGGCCGCCAGTTCAGTGTCCTGTACGAGGGCCCAGCCGCACAAAGCGAGGGTCGCGAGCAGCGGCGGTGCCGTGAAGGGCAGGAGAAGCCGCCAGGGAGTCCTCTCGCGATGGCGCGCAACACGGGAAAGATCCGCGAAGGCGATCGCCGCCAGTCCCCCCACCGCCAGGTGGAAAAGCAGGATGTACCGGTTCGGGCAGCGCATGTGTCCGATCAACGGCACCCGCGCCAGGAGACGGTAGAGCATTCCGTACTTTCCCAGCGCGAGCACGAGTGCGAATCCCGAGAGGATTGCGAGTGCCGCGGGCAGGAATCGTGGGAAGCGAGTCTCGCGCCTCCGGATCATCAGCCAGACCACCAGGACGAGAGGAACGACTCCCGTGTACAACCCATACTCATGGGGCGAGCCGAACAGCCACGGGACGAGCAGCCGCGCCATGTGTTGCGGCGGCACCGAGTCGATGTAGCTGAACTCAAGCGAGGCATGACGCCGCGCGGAGCCGATGTAGTAGTCCAGGGTGGGGAGCAACTGAATCCCTCCCATGAGAAGACCGATCGCTTTCGCCGAAGCGAGCGACAGGATCCGCCGCGCCCGGTCCGTGGCGGAGAGCGTCACGGCGATCGTGTACGCCGATTCCGCCACTAGGGAGAACCACACCGTCTGTGGGTCGCCGAGCAGCAGCTCGGAGGCGGTGAGCAGGGACACGAACAGCGCCGCCAGGGCGCGTCTCCTGCCCCCTTCGCCGCGCAGGACAACGTCGATTGCCAGCAGCAACCACGGGATGTGACTCGCGACCGAAATCCGGTTGAGATGCATGAAATGCGTGATCTGGAAACCGGAGAACCCGAGAAGCAGCGCTCCAAAGAGCGCGGCGTCCGAGGAAAGCTTCCAGCGGCGGAGCCAGAGCAAGGCGCCGAGCCAGCCGAAGAGATAGTTCGCCAGGAGCTCGATATTGACAGCGATGCCGAGCGGCAGCAGCCGGTACAGGAAGAGATGGAGGGGGTGAAACATGCCCATCTCACCCTCGCCGTGGACGTACACGCCGCAATACACCTGGGGCATCCAGGCGAAGCTGTCGCCGCTCTTCAGGCACCGGGCGTAAAACGAACGCCACGGGATTTGCAGGACCCCGAGATCGCCCTCAACGTAGACCGTTCCGGAGAGAAGGGGCAGGCCGATGAGGAGAAAAAGCAGGGATGCTGCGGCCACGGCCAAGACCGAGCAGGATGTGCCCGAGCCGAGGCCTTCACCCGTGCCGCCGGCGGGCCGATGATCCCCGGCTTCGGCCGCGCCGCCGTCACTCCGCGCCAAGATCGCCCCCCGTGGCCGGGACGCCGCGACGCCACAGCCGCTCACCCCCGATGCGCACTGCGTAGAGGAAGATCCGTCTGGGAATCTCGGTATCCTCCCCTATCTGCGAACGATAGCACCGTGAGGCACGGATCCGGGCGTCGAGCCCCCCTCGGGAAACCGGGACGATTTGCGGCCACCAAGGCCCCGTCGATTCCACTGCGGCCTGGAGCGCTCCCGGCTTCTCGACGTACGGATAGTCCTCGTAACAGCGGAACGAGCGACCGGCCAGGTGCTCCCCGACCATGCGAGCCAGCCGGTGATCAACATGCCCTCCCACCGCGAGAGGAGCGCACAATTGGCGTACGCCGGAGAATGGAGCCAGCTGCCGGGCGGCTTGCTCCACGAGTTCGAGGTCGACCGGCCGCGGTTCCGAAAAAAGCGATGACCGATCGGGATAGAGCGGCCTGCCCGTGCGTCGATCGCAACGGAAGAGAGCGTCCTGGAACGGAAGGTGAAGGATGTCGGCGCCGAGGATCCCGCAGGCCTGCCGGTCTTCCTCCCTGCGCTCCACCATCACGGCGCCGCCGCAGCCCCAGGCTGCGCACATCGATCGGGCGAACTCGGAAGGCAGGACTTCAGGAGGATCGCCGGCGGTGAGCGTGACGACGAGCACGGACTTCCCGGCCGTGATGAGATCATGGACCTGCCCTCCGCAGGACAGGGCGACGTC
>JANMQK010000120.1:0-12227 GCA_031370485.1 Acidobacteriota bacterium
CCGCGCGGGTTCCACGACAAGTACAAAGAGCTGAACCCCGAGCGGTACCCCTCGGAAGTGCAGAAGGCGCTCGCGTCCGGCAAAACGCCGGCGGGCATGCATCGGCCGATCATGGTGGAGGAAGTCCTTCGTTGCCTTCGACCGAGGGCCGGCGACGTCGCGGTGGACTGCACGCTCGGTGGCGGTGGTCATGCGCGAGCGATCCTGGAACGCGTGCAGCCCGGCGGGCGCCTGATCGGACTCGACGTCGACCCGCTCGAATTGCCACGCGCGGAAGCACATCTCCGTGCGGCCGGCTTCGGCCCCGAGATGTTCGTCGCGCACCACGGGAACTTCGCGGGCCTGCCGCAGGTCCTCGCCACCGAGGGACTCGCGACCGCAGACCTGATCCTTGCGGACCTGGGCGTGTCCTCGATGCAGTTCGACAATCCCGATCGCGGCTTCAGCTACAAGGGGGCCGGTCCCCTCGACATGCGGATGAATCCATCGCGTGGTGAATCCGCTTCGGAACTGCTCGCACGCGTGAGCGAACAGACTCTCGAGTGCCTGCTCCAGGAGAACGCCGATGAACCGCACGCCCATCTCATTGCCAATCTCCTGAAGCAGCAGCCCTTCGAGACGACCCAGGCCATCGAGGCCCGGGTGCGCGCGGGGCTCACCTCGGCGCTTCCGAATCTGCCGAAGTCCGACGTGAAGATGTCTGTTCGCCGCACGTTCCAGGCGCTGCGCATCGCGGTGAATGACGAGTTCTCCGCGCTCGAGTGGTTGCTGCGGTCGTTGCCGCAGTGCCTCACGCCCGGCGGTCGGGTCGTGATGCTGACCTTTCACTCCGGTGAAGACCGGCGTGTGAAGAAGGCGTTCCAGGCAGGCTATCGAGCGGGAGTGTATTCGGCCGTGGCGGATCAGGTCATTCGCTCCACGAAGGAAGAAACGCGCGCGAACCGGCGCGCCTCGTCCGCGAAGCTGCGCTGGGCCGTGCGCGGGCCGGCTTGAACCGCGCAGGCGGCCCGTGGCTCCTGCTGCTGCTCGCCGTCTGGCCCGCCGCGGCGCAGACAGGCTCCGGCATCGTCATCTTCCGCGTCCGCAGCGAAGCGGCCCCGGTGTCCTCCGCCGACGTGACCTCCGGAGGGCTCACCGCACGGACCGACGTGCAGGGCGAGGCCCGGCTGACGCTGCCGGAGGGCGAGCAGACGGTCACGGTTGTCCGGCTTGGCTTCGCTTCCGCAACGCTTGCGGTGAGCGTGCGCGCCGGGGAAGAGGTCGTGACCCTCGTGCAGCTCCGGGAGCAGCGGCTGGAGACCAACGTCACCGTGGTGTCGTCCACCCGCAGCGGCACGCTTATCGAGGATCAGCCGATCCGCGTCGAGGCGGTGCCCGAGGAGGAGATCGAGGAGAACCAGACGATCGCTCCCGGGAACCTGACGACCCTGCTCAACGAACTCGGAGGCCTGCGCGTGCAGACGACGGTGCCGGCGCTCGGCGGCGCCGAGCTGCGGCTGCAGGGGCTGCGCGGCCGCTACACGCAGATCCTGACGGACGAGCTGCCGCTGTACGGCCAGGGGGCCGGCACGTTCAGCCTGCTGCAGGTGCCGCCGTTGGACCTCGCCCAGGTCGAGGTCATCAAAGGTACGGCCTCGGCGCTCTACGGGGGATCGGCGCTCGGCGGGGTTGTGAACCTCGTGTCCCGTCGTCCCGGCGGCGAGCCGGAAGTCGTGTTGAACCAGACCTCGCACAACGGCACGGACGCCGTGTGCTTCCTCCCCGGCCTCCTCGGCGATCGCTGGGGCTACACGCTGCTCGGATCGGTGCACCGGCAGGAGATGGAGGATCTCAATCACGACGCCTGGGCCGATGTGCCCGGTTACCGGCGCGCCGTGCTGCGTCCCCGCCTCTACTGGGATGACCACGCCGGCCACTCGCTCTTCGCCACCCTGGGAGGAATCTTCGAGGACCGCGACGGGGGGACGGTCCCGGGCGGCACGACCCCGGGGGGGCAATCGTTCCACGATACGCTCGGGACGCGGAGGATCGACGGAGGCCTGGTCGGGCGCTTTTTGCTGGGAGGCGGGCAGCTCCTCAGCGTGCACGGCTCGCTGGCGCACAGCGGCCTCGACCGGAAACTGGGCGGCACGCGGGATCGCGAATCCCGCGACTCGCGCTTTGCCGAGGTCAGCCTCACGGGAAACGCCCGCGGCCACACGTGGACGATTGGCACGGCCCTGCAGCAGGAAGACCTTCGTGTCAGGGAGTTCAGTGGCCTGGACTACAGCTACTCGGTGCCGGCGGTGTTCGTGCAGGACGAATACGCCCTTTCGGGGAAGCTCAGCGTTGTCGCGAGCGGCAGGGCCGATTTTCACAACGTCCATGGAACGTTCTTCAATCCCCGCGTCTCCGTGCTCGTGAGGCCGTACAAGCGGCTGAGCCTCCGCCTGTCCGCAGGGACGGGGTACGCGGCACCGGTGCCGTTCACGGAGCGGTCGGAGGAGGCTGGCCTCTCGCGCGTCCTTCCGACCACGGGGTTGGATCCGGAGCGCGCGCAAAGCGCCTCGGTTGACCTGGGCTGGACCGGGGGCGGCTGGGAGGTGAATGGGACGTTGTTTGCGTCCAGGGTTCGTCACGCGCTCCTGACACGGGATTCGACGGCCCAGCCCGGCAAGCTCGAGATCATCAACGCTCCCGAGGCCACGAAGACATCGGGGGCGGAGCTGCTCACCCGTTACAGCCGCGGACCGTTCCACGTGATCGGGACGTACACCTCTCTGCATGCGACGGAGTCCGATCCGACGAGTCCGGGGAGGCGCGAGGCGCCGCTGACGCCGCGGCACGTGGCCGAGCTGGCGGCGATCCTGGAGAGCGAGTCGAAGGGGCGGATCGGAGTCGAGCTGTCCTACACCGGGAGGCAACGCCTGGAGGACGACCCCTACCGGGCGGTGAGCGTTTCCTACGTGGAGATCGGCGTCCTCGGAGAGGTGCGGATCGGCGAAGTCCATCTGTTCCTCAACGCGGAGAACATCACCGACGTGCGGCAGACACGCTACGATCCGCTGCTTCTGCCGGCACAGTCCCCCGACGGGCGGTGGACGACCGATGTGTGGGCTCCGCTGGAGGGCCGCGTATTCAACGCGGGACTGCGGCTGGAGTTCTGATCAGGTCTTGATGCGCGATTTCACGCACTCCGTACGGTCCATTTCCCCGTTTGCAACGGGTACGAAAGGCGCAGGTCCAACTCGTAGGTGTCGGGCGTCCTGCCGCGGGTGCCGTGCTTGTCGAGGAAGGACTCGTAGCGGCCCTACGCGTCCGAATAGCCGAGCCGGTTCACCGGCGTGCCGGTCCGATAGAAGGTGGACACTCCAATCTGAAGTCCGAACGGAGCGATGTAGACTCCCGAAACCTTGATTGGTCAGATCGATCTGCACGCCCGCGAACTTGCGCTTTGGCCGCGGCGCCGGGTACCGGGTCACGAAGATGACGCGGCCGTAGTCGCGCTGCACCGCCTTGACGCCCAGGGTCATGTTCGGCCGGACCTCCCCCTCCCAGCCGGCGATCATTACCGGCCGCAACAGCAGCCTGTCCGCCGGTCTCCGGGGGCCTAAGACCGCCCCAGCCAGCGCGGGATCGCCAGAGTGAGCGCCGGGACGTAGGTGATCAGGATCACGCCGGCCAGCAGCACCAGGAGCATGGGGATGACGGCGCGGTAGACCTCGGGGAGCGGCTTGCCGAAGCGGTACGAGGAGAGAAAGAGGTTCATGCCGACCGGGGGAGTGAGGTAGCCCAGTTCCATGTTGGCCAGGAAGATGATGCCGAGGTGGAGCGGGTCGATGCCGAACGCCGCGCCCATCGGCGTGATGAGCGGCACGACGACGACGATCGCCGAGAAGATGTCCATCAGGCAGCCGACGACGAGAAGGAACAGGTTGAGCAGCAGCAGGAAGACCAGGGGTGATGTCACCGACCCTTTCACCCAGGCCACGGCCTGCGCCGGGATCTGGGCGTCGATGAGGTAGTTGGTGAATCCGAGCGCCACGCCGAGGATGATCAGCACTCCGCCGACGAGCAGCCCGCACTGCGACATCACACGCGGCAGGTCCCGGCGCGCGCGCAGGTCGCGGTACACGAAGGTCTCGACGACGAAGGCGTAGAGTGCCGTGAACGCCGCGGCCTCGACCAGGGTGGCGAACCCGCCGAACAGTCCGACGAAGACCACGACCGGCAGAAGCATCTCCCATTTGGCGACCCAGAGCGCGGCTGCGGCCTCCCGCGCGTCGAACGGGCGCTTCAGGACGCCGGCCCGTGCGCCGCGGCGGCTTCCCCACCAGCCCGCCAGGGCGAGCATCAGGATTCCCGGCAGGATACCGCCCAGGAACATCCGGTCGATCGGCACGTGGGACACGATCCCGTAGAGGATGACCGGAAGGCTCGGCGGGAAGAGAAGCCCGAGCGAGCCGGCGGCGGTCAGAAGGCCGAGCGAGTCGCGCTCCGTGTAGCGCGCCGCCAGGAGAAGAGGCATCAGGAACCCCCCGAGGGCGAGGATGGTCACGCCGGAGGCCCCGGTGAACGACGTGAAGAAGGCGCACACCAGCACCGTGACGATGGCGGGCCCGCCGGGGATCCAGCCGGCGAGCGCCTGGAAGACACGCAGCAGCCGCTGGGAGGCGCCCCCCTCCGCCAGGAAATATCCGGCCATCGTGAAGAGCGGGATGGTCGGCAGGGCGGGGGAGACCACCATGCTGTACATCTCGACCGGGATCGCCGCGATCGGGACCCCCTCGCCCCAGAAAAGGATGACCGCTGCTCCGCCGAGGACGGCGAAGACGGGGGCGCCCAGAACCGTCGCCAGGAAAAGCCCGATGAGCGCCGCGGGGACCATCTGGGAGGGCGCGAGCGGCGGCCACACCCCGAGCAGGACGATTGCGCCCGCCAGTGCCGCCGTGAGGGCGCGTACTCCCCAGCCCGCGCCGCTCCGCAGGACAAGCCTGATCGCCACCAGGCCGAAGCCTGCCGGCAGGATTGCCTCGACGATCCAGAGAGGAATCCCCAGGGCGAAGATGTTCCCGCCCAGTTTCTCCGCCAGGACGAACTGGACGCTCGCGACGCACAGCAGGATGGTGATCGCGGCGGCGAAAGCGCCGCTATACACCATCGCCGCCGATTTGCTCAGCCCGGAGAGGAGGGCCGACCCGGTCGACAGCGACAGGAGGCGCCCTTCGCGCGCCGCGACCGCGGCGCCCATCATCGCCACGAAGAGCACCAGATGCTGGACCCAGGCCGAAGATGCGGGGATCCCGATGCCGAAGAGGGCACGCAGGAGGCTCTCGGCGATCGGCAGGACCGCCATGGCGCCGAGGGCGAGGGCGAGGAACAGGTTCTCGGCGGTGTGGAGCCCGCCGAGCAGCCCTGCGACCGGGCTCTCCCGCGGGCGCTGATGACCGCTGCCGGCGAGAGGATCCCTCATTCCCCGTCCGGGGTGGCGCCCCCCGCCCCCCGGCGTTCCTCGAGCAGACGCTTCACCTCGTCGAAGATGGCGGCCGGCACCAGGGTGCCGCGAATCTTCGGGTAGATCCGCTCGGCCGCCTGCCGCCAGGCCGCTTCGTCTTCCGGTGTCGGGGAGATGACCGTGAGGCCCCGCTTGCGCATCGCTTCGATCGCCTTCCGGTTGTCGGACCGCACTTCGTCCCGCAGGCGCTCCCCGGCCTCGGCGGCCGCCGCCAACACGGCGTCCCGCGCGGCGGCGGGGATCGACTCCCAGGCTTTTTTCGTGATCACCGTCGCGCCGACGAGGGGCGCCCACTCGAGGTCGAGCATGTTCGGGGCAAGGCCGAACCACTGGCTGGCCACGGCCGAGAGGGGAACGGTGTCGAACGCGTCGATCAGCCCCGTCTGCAGGCCGGGCAGGACGTCGGTCGCCGCCAGCGGCACGGGATTGAACCCCGCCGCCTTCCAGAGATCGATCGCCTGGTTGGCACCGGCCCAGGCGAACAGCTTCATCGTCTTGAGATCGTCGGGCCGGCGGAACGGCTGCTTGGCGAAGAACCGGACCCATCCGGCGTCGCCCCAGTTGAGAACGACGAACCCCTTCGCCTCGAGCCGGCGCTCGATCTTCGGCCGCAGCCGCTCGCGCACGAAGTCGAGCTCCTCGTCCGAGCGGTACATCATCGGGATCTGGAAGGCGGCGACCGAGTCGTCGATGTCGCTGATGCCCACTGACGTCAGGGCGGCGGCCTGGATCTGCCCGACGCGCATCTTCCGCACCACGTCCGGCTCGTCCCCCAAAACGCCGCCGGGATAGATCCGCAGGGTGACCCCCCCGCCGGGGGCCTGCCGCCATTTCCCTCCCATCGCCTTGAGGATCTGGTCCCAGGTCGAGCCCTCGGGGGCCAGGGTCGCCATCTTGACGATGACCTCCGCGCGTGCCGGGGCCGCGCCGCCGGGAAATGCTCCGAGCATCACGAGTGCCGCGGCCGCTCCGAATCTCACGCCGTCACTCCAGGAAAAGAATGTCGGTGCGCGCCAGAAGCCAGCGCGCCCGCCGCTGCATGAGGATGTTCTCGAGCCGCCACTCCGGCCGGGCGTCCGGATCCACTTCCAGCGCCCGGCCCAGGATCGACTCGAACTCCTTGCGATCCTGCTCGCGCACCGAGACCGTCTCGGCGAAGGTGATGAAAGGGGAGGCACGCTGGCCTTCCGACAACGCCACCGCGCGCTCGAAATGCCGCCGGGCCCTCCCGACCGACCCTCCCATCGCATCCGACCGGCCCCCCTCGTACGAGATGAGCAGCTCCTCGATCGTTCCGCGATCGTAGTCCGGACGGAGCGAGTGGGCGCGCTCGATCAGGGCGCCGACGACCGACAGGTCGGCGACCAGGTCGGGGTCGCTCTTGGCGAGCGAGATCGCTGCGCCCCAGGAAGCGGCCGTCCAGTAAAGCGGCGGGACGTCCGACGCCTCCATCTCGCCAAGCGCCGCCGCCTGATCCGCGCGCAGCCGATCCTCGAACCCCGGGTGGGCCGTCTCGATCCCCCGCAAAGCGTATCTCCTGGCGCGCAGGCAGAGTCGGGAGGCCCGCGCCCGCAGCGCGTCGGCTGCCTTGAGGTCGTGCTCTTCCGCCTCGTCGGCGTCCTGGCGGAGAAACCCGTAGGCGTACTGCGTGAAGCCGCCCGCCGCGGAGACCAGAAGCCCCCGATGGCGCGGGGTCTCGGCAAGAAGGCTCTCAATGAGCTTGAGGGCGAAGGGCAGGGCGTCCTCGACAAGCTGCGGGTCGTCGTCCGAGGCGTAGGTGGCGCCGCTCCCGGCCAATGCGTCGCCGAGCCGGTTCACCGCGAACTTCCTGATGGAGCAGGCAACGCCCGCGGATGCCAGGAGCGCGACGGCCAGCA
The DNA here is from genome assembly GCA_031370485.1 of Acidobacteriota bacterium. GTDB lineage: Bacteria > Acidobacteriota > Polarisedimenticolia > Gp22-AA2 > Gp22-AA2 > JANMQK01. The sequence continues at coordinate 7,372 of JANMQK010000120.1, forward strand.
GCAAGGCGGAACTCCGGTGGACGGCGGCGATCATCGCTCCTCCTCCGCGTTCTTGCACGGCACGGCCTTGACCTCTTATAGACTCGCCCTTCCGGCCCGGTCAAGGGGAGGGCGGACGATGCCGCGAGGCCGGGGGGGGGCCCAAGAAAAACATGTTGCTGCGATGCGGGGTCGGGCGTATATGCATGCCACGACTGTCCATACGGGACACCGTCTATCGCCGAGGGGGATTGCATGAGCCTGAGGAACCTGCCGTCGGGGCCGATCACCGGAGTTGAGCGCCTCAGTCCGACGTCTCGAATGCCTATGAAGCATGGGGGCATGGGGCACCCCCATTTCCGGGAGCGGGCGCTTTCGCGCCGGAGCTTCCTGCGCGGCACCGCCCTCGCCGCGGGGGCCGCAATCGGATCCCAGATCCTCTTCCCACCCCTGACACGGGCCTTGGCCAAGCCCAAGGCGGGCCCGACCCCAATCCCGGGTGGCATCCAGCCGTTCGGGCCGGGGACCGAGCTGTTTCATGTCTTTCCCCCGGCGCGCGGGGTCGAGCCGGCGTCGATCTTCAACTTCAACGGGTCTGTCGGCCTCGCCCAGGTCCAGGGCTCGTGGAGCGGCGGTGGCGTGGTGCCTCCCGCCGGGACGCCTCTCGTCTATGAGGCCGACATGCGCTTCATGTCCGGAGAGTACGTCGCGGAGGACGGCCGCCCGCGCAACGGAACCTTCGGGTTCGTCTGACTCGACCTCTACGTGGGACCGGTGGTCCCAGGGGTCTTCGACAACCAGGTTCACGATTTCGATCCGGGCATCGCGACGAACGGACTGTTCTGGACGGTCGAGATAGATCGAAGAGACCTCGATGTCCATCCGGGCTCGGGCGAGGCCTCTCTCGTCATCCGCGATCTCGACCTTCTCGACTACTTCAGCATCCCGAACGCGTTCCTGCGGGGACCGTCCAATCCGGCGAGGGTCTCGTTCGAGGTTCGCTGGGCCAAGGGCCGGAAGAAGGTCCGCATCCGGGACGAGGAGAACCGGTTCGACGTGAAGCTGATCGAGAACAGCGCGACGATGGCCTGGACGGCCAGCACCCTGGGGGAAACCTTCGAATCGGGGCCGGCGCGGGAATCCACGAGCCTCCTGGCGGAGGTGGGCCGCGAGCGCAACGGCAGGTTCTTCCCCAGGAACGGCGGCTGCGAGGACAGCGAAGACTGAGGACTTCGACGCGCGCCGCGGCGGCCGTGGCCGGGTTCGGGCACAGGTTGATATCTCCCGGGGACCCGGCTTAGAATCGCCCGTCGTCTACCGTGCGACGAGCGTGAGAACTTGCGCGACGTCATAAGCCCGAGCACAGGCCCACCCGCCGGACGTGAGGGTTCGGACAGCACGCCCGCCGCCGACCTCTGGCGGGGGGTGCGGGAGGAGATCCGGGACGGGGGAATCGCCGTTCGGAGGCCAAGCGCCGCTGCGGAAGCCTCGGCTCTCGAAGCAGGCGTTTCGGTCATCACGGCGCTCGACGTCGCTCCGCCGCGCACGCTTCACAACGCCCCCCTCGTGCGCAGCAGCCCGCTGTCCCCCTCGGTGCGCGCCATGCTCGAAACGCGCGAGTTCGGGCGTGCGTACGACGCGGCTCCGGTGGATCTCGACGCGATACGGCACCGGCTGCCGGGGCTGGCCTGTCCGGCGGGAGACATCGAGTTCCTGGCGGACGACCGGGCCATCGACGATCTGAACCTGTCCGTCGACTGCCTTCTGCAGCACCGGAAGATGCTGCTCGCTCCTTCCGTCGCCCACGACCTCCCGCGAAAAAACGTTCTGGTGCTCGGGGCGGGCCCCGGCGGTCTGATGACGGCGATACAGCTGAGCCTGCGCGACCACCGGGTCGTCGTCTGCGAGGAGCGCGAGGTCTACGCCCGCAACCGCTACATCGGCGTTTACAAGGAAGTCACGCACCTGATGGCCGCGCTCGGCATGTCCGAGTGCATGACCTACGACTTCTCCCAGTACCGCGGCAAGCGCGGCATCATGCTGGCGGACATCCAGACATTCCTCCACGCTATTGCCCTGAAGCTCGGGGTGATCATCTACACGGGGGCCATCGCGCGAAACCTCAACCTGGAGTCGGTGCGAAGCGGCGAGATCGAGCTGCAGCGGGCGACCGGCGGGACCGTCGGCGCGACCACGCAGACCGCCATCGGGATGATGCGCTGGCACCACGACACGATATCGCGGGTGAGATCCGGAGTCGCCATCCGGTTCGACACCATCGTCGAGGCCACCGGAGGGCGCTCGGGCCTGCGGGAGATTCTCGTCGGTCCCGAGAACGTCGTCTCGATCCGGACGGTCGCGAGCAAGGCCGCGGCCGCGGATCCATCGCTGAAGTCGTTCTTCGAGGACCCCGAGGATCACTGCGCGGAGTACGTCGAGTCGGGCTACGGGTGCCCGCCCGGTTTGCGCGCGTCGTTCGCGTCGGCGCTTTTGGCCGGCGGAGAAGGGGAGATACCCGACGAGATCCCCTGCTTCGTGTCCAACATCGATGCGTCGATCTTCACCCGGCCCATGCAGGCGACCGAGGGTTCGATGGGTCTCGCATCGCGGATCGGGGACAGGGATCTCAACATCCCGCACGACTGGGTCGTGCTCGAATGCCGCGTGGCCGATCAGAGCCTTTCGCGCTTCCACATCGAGGGCCCGCTGCCCCAGGAATTCGAATTCGGCGGCAAGCGGCTCTCGACCCGCAAGTCGCTCGAAAAGCTCAATCCCGTGAGCCTGTTGTTTCGGATTCTCTACGCCATGGGCGTGCCCTTCGACGCCATCGATCGCCGGCGGCTCATCGATTTCTACACGGCCGAGAGCTCCCACGGCGACGCCAGCGACATCGTATCGATGTGGGTCGGCACCTTCCGCGGGTTGCGGCTGGGAGGGGAGAAACCGCTGTGGCGCGGAACCGTCCCGGGGTCGGGCGCGCTCGAGTACGGGATTGTCGGTGAAGCGCTGCAGAACGCGTGGTATCGCTTCGGCGTCGGCGTCGATGACGCCTTCGCCGGGGCGGAGCGGTTCGCCCTGGGCTTCGACCTCGCGCCCGAGGAGCGCCTCGATCAGGCCCGCCGGTTTGAGCGGCTGATGACGGCACGAAGCGTCCAGATCCTCTATCACCTGTACGGCGTGGCGCGGAACACCGAACAGGGGGTCGTCGGGGCGGTCCTGACCGAGTATCACATGGACGAGAAGCACGGTGTCGATCTCGCCGAGGCGCGCCTGAGAAGGCTGGTGCGGGAGGGGACGGAAATGCTCGCGGCCGAGACCGACATCCGGTCCGGCGGTTCCGAACCGCTCGTCGAGGCCGCCCTCGACCACGTGCGCGAGTCCTGCTGCCGCAAGGCCATGACGCTTCTCGAGTCATTCCCTTACCCGCCCAAGGTGCTGGCCCAGGCCAAACTGCCGATGAAGACCGGTCGTCCCGACTGGCGCGCGAGCGCCTTCGCCACGCTCGAGGGGGTGCTCTCTCCGGAAGTTCGAGGTCAGCTGAAGCCCCTTTTCGAGAGCGGCGGCGCGCCCGGTCCGAAGGCCGCCTCGGGTCCGAAGGACGACTCGGGCGAGCGGACACGCCAGGAAAGGCTGGTCGAGCTCGGCATGGGCCGGTACGCCTGGGCCACCCCCTGGCTCCGCGCCTGCGCGCTCCGTGCCCTCGATCCAAAGACACCGGGGGCCGCCGACACCCTGAAGCGCGCCTCCACGGATGCCGATCGGCTGATCGCCGAGACCGCGAGTGCGCTTCTGGCATCGGGCGCCGGCGGCGGCGCAACGGCGACCCCGGAATCGCCTGCCCCGTATCTCACGATCGACAAGGTCCTCGTCCTCGGGAACGTCGGCCTGTTCAAGGGCATCCCCCACGAGGTCCTCGCCGGGGTGGCGGCGCTCCTCACCGAGCGATGGGCCGCTCCGGGCGAACGGGTCATCGAGAAGGGGGAATACGGCGATTGCCTGTACGTCATCGCCTCGGGGCGCGTGCGCGTGCACGACGGTGACCGGACCTTTCTGGAGCTGGCCCGGCACCAGGTCTTCGGAGAGCTTTCCCTGCTCGACGCCGAGCCTCGATCCGCGAGTGTTTCCGCCGTCGAGCGGACCCGCCTTTTCCGCCTGCTCCAGGCCGACTTCTACGCCCTGATGAGCGAGCGGCCCGAGATCACCCAGGCCATCAACCGCGTGCTGTGCGGGATGGTTCGCTCCGCGAACGCTGCTTCAAAAACCTCGTGAAGCCGGAGTTCGAGACCCTCCTGGGCAGCATCGCGCTCTTCGCGGATCACACTCCGGAGGAGCTGCGGGAGATGCTCGCGCTGGTGCGACCCTGCGCCATCGCACCCGGGACGACCCTGTTCACGCAGGGGGACGAGGCCGATGGCATGTACCTGCTCGAGCGCGGGCGCGTCCGGGTGTCGGCACGGCTACTCGGCGATGAGAACGTTGAGCTGGCGGTCCTCGGCGCGGGCGCGGTGCTGGGGGAGCTCGCTCTCGTGGACAGCGGCGCCCGATCGGCCAGCGCGCGTGCCCTCGAGCCGACGACCGCTTTGTTCCTGAGCCGCCGCCATTTCGATCTGTTGCGGGCCGACTTCCGGCCTGCCGCCTACAAGACCATGCGGCACCTGATACGCGAGCTGTGCGGCCGGCTGCGTGCGCTCAACCGCGAGATCGCCTCGGCGTCACCCGGCGCGGACCCCGGCAGGATACCATCCTGGGTCCGTGACCCGTCCACGCTGCCGGGACGGCCCCTGTCCTCGGCCACGCTGGACCGCGCCGTCCTGGCTGCCATCCCCTTTTTCGGCCAGTTCACCCCCGCCGAGTACGAGGAGTTCGTGACGCCCCTG
>JANMQK010000140.1:0-8275 GCA_031370485.1 Acidobacteriota bacterium
GCCGGGCTGGGCATCGTCGGCCAGGGGCTCCTGTCGAACCGCTCGATCAGGGAACTGGACCTGGTTCTCAAGCGCGAGCCCGGGTCCTGGGCGGCGATGTACGGCAGGGCGATGAACCACATTCACTGGCCGAAAGCGCTCATGCACGCTCCGCTGGCGATCGCGGACTTCAAGTCCTGCCTGAAGCTGCAGGACGCCGTCCCGGCCGGAAAGCTGCGGCCGCACCATCTATTGCCCTATCTCGGCCTGGCGGACGCCTACGTCAAGAACGGCCAGCTGGACGAGGCCCGGAAGACGCTTCGGGAGGCAGGGAAGCTCTTCCCGGACGACCCCCGCGCGGCGAAGCGCCTGGCTCTTGGCGACGACCAACTGAAGAAGTTCGTCGACGAGGAGCGCGGCCTGGCCCGGCCGATCGACACCGATATCTCCTTTGTCTGGAACCCCTGAAAAAGAGCCGCAGCCCCGGGCCGCTGCCCCCAGCGATCTGGCTATTGACGGCCGGCCTGCTTGGCCGTATATGTCTTGGCGATTAGGGCTGTCTCCCAATAATGAAGAGGAACCGGTTCGCCGCGGAAACAACGACGGTGACCTGATGGCCGGCTGAAGCCGGCTAGGCTTGGGGTGCATCCCGGGCGATGCTCCCGGTGGGCTCGCCCTGTCGAAGGAGTTTCCCCATGAAAATCCCGGGTATGGCTCCCGCGTGGCGGAATGCCGCCAGGTGGGCGCTTGGCATCCTGCTTCTGCTTGCGCTGCCGGCAGTGCTTCTCCGGGCCGGCAGATTGAGGCCCCTTGATCGACCCGCCGACCCGAAGGACCCGCAAGCGGCGCTCGTCGAGAAAGAGGCACGGTGGCTCGACAGCCGGAACCTGCCCGAGGCGTTTGTGCCGGCCCCCGGCCGGTCACCGTTCGGCGGAGCCGTTGCGCCGCGCGTCGTGCAGGCTCCGGCGGCGGCGGACCTGCTCCCCACCCTCACTTTCGGCGACCTCCCGTGGGACGAGGACCTGGAGCACGCGCCCGGCAAGGTCCCGGCCGACTTTCGCGCGGGGCCGCGTGACATCGTGCGCGCGGGCCCCGGCCGCAGGCTACAGGCCGGGCTGAACTACATCGAGCTGAACGACGGGGCGATCCGGACGCGCGGTATCGACGCCGTCCTGCGGGAGGCCTCCGCTCTCGGTATCGTCGCGGGGGTCCTGCCCCGGTCGGTGCTGCTGATCTATCTCGAGCGGGAGAAGGTCCAGGACGCCTGGCGGTCGCCCGTCGTCGGGCGGACGCGGCCGGTCATGCCGTACGAGAAGATCGCCGGCGACTACGGCGCCCGGCCCGAGATGAACCTCCACGAGGCGGCAACGCTGGACGTGCTCTCCACCGTGGCCTTCGTTCCGGGGATGGGCGGGGAGGGGGGCGCCTTGAGACTGCGGGCGATCCGGGGGGTGAGCGAGGTCATGGCGGAGCCTTTCGGCGGCAGCGTCGGGGCGCGCATCCATGCGACGGCGCTGGCCCGGGTGGCGCGGCTGCCCGAGGTGCTGCGGGTTGACCCGGTCCGCGACATGATGACCTGGAACGACGAGAACGTACCGACGGTGCAGATGGGGTCAGCCGAGGACGGCTCGTTCGTCCGGCCCTTCGACGACGCGGGGGTGGACGGCGGGGGTCTCAACGCGGCGGGGCTTCCGAGCGGGCGGCGGGTGAACGACGGGACGACCCAGGTGTCGCCGCAGATCGTCTCGGTGATCGACAACGGCATCAGCCTCGACACGCCGAGCTTCTCGCAGACGGCGACGGCGGTCACCATCACCCAGATCGCGCCGATCGGTCCGGCGCACCGCAAGGTGCACTCGATCATCGCGGTCGTCGACGGCGGCAACGACTGCGATGCGCCGCTCTCGGGCTCGCACTCGCACGGCAACGTGGTGTCGTCGGCGATCGCGGCCTATCCGAGCGAACTGGGCTTTTTCGCCACGCGCGCCGGCATCGGCGGCGCCACCCAGCCGCGCGGCGCCAACCTGGATGGTGTCGCGCGCGGGGCGCGCCTCATTGTCACGGACATCGGCGACAACACCCAGTGCACCATCAATACCCTGGTGGAGAAGGGGGGGAACGTCACGCCCGGCGTACTGCGCACCCGGCTGAACGAAGTGATCTGCCCGAAGAGTATCGGCGTCGGGGGCCCTTGCAGCGGTATCGTCGGGGGCGGCACGGAGGTGCACCTGGCGGTGCTGCCGTTCGGTGCGCCGTCGAACTTCTCGACCCTGCAGTTCATAGCCGACAACGGCACCTACCCGCAACAGGCGGTGGATCTCGACACGTTCCTCTACAACAACAAGGACTTCATGATCGTCGTGCCGGTCGGGAACAACGGGGCCCTGGTCAATGGCAATCCGGCGGGAAACTACGCGCCGGTCTACCCCGACCTCTGCGACGGCACCGTCGTCGGCGACGATCTGGACAATCCGCGGCCGATCCAGATCTCCAGCCCGGCGACCGCGAAAAGCGTCATCGCGGTCGGATCGTCCGCGTCGGACTGCTTCACCTACTTCGGCACGACCGATTGCGAGGGGACGAACAGTGCATTCTCGTCACGCGGGCCGGCAACACCGCAGTCGCTCCGCATGGCGCCGCTCGTGACGGTTCCCGGGTTCGACCTGGCCGACGGGCCCTATACGGCTGGGGTGGCCGTGTTCCGCAGCCGGGACAACGACAACAACCCGCCCATCGAGGCGCAGCTGGACGAAGGGAACATCGGGACCTCCTTCGCGGCCGCCTATGTCACGGGGGCGGCGGCGATCGTGCGGGACTATTTCGCGCAGGGCTTCTACCCGGCCGGCGACCGGAACGCGGTGGACCGGGTGTACAACCTCTCAGGGGCCCTGGTGAAGGCGGCGCTCGCCGCCTCGGCCGATTTCAACGAGGGAAACGCCGGGATCGGCGCCCCGCCGCTGTGCCGCGATCTGCTGCGCACCCGGGCGCTCGACCTCGGTTCTCCGGGGGGCGTGCCGGTCGGCATCCTGGGGAACATCGAGCAGGGGTTCGGGCGGGTCGTCCTGACGCACGTCCTGCCGCTTGCACGCTGGTCGGACGACTTCACGCTCCACCCTGCCTCGGGAAATCCGAAAGAGTACCCGGCCGCGGGTCTTCTCGCCTGGGATTACCTCGCGACCGGCGAGACCCTCATCGACAACAGCGGCGCGACCTCGGTGACGCATACCTTCCGGCTGGCCTCGCCTCACACCATTACAACCACGACGGGCGGGACGGCGGTCGGTGCGGCGCAGTTGCGTCTGGCGGTGGCCTGGATCGACATCCCGTCCCCCGCGGGTTCGGGAGGAACGCTCACGAACGATCTCGACCTGGTCCTCGAGGGACCGGGGCCGGACAACTGCTTGGCCCTCTCGGACACCCGGCCGGACGGCGGGCCCTGTCCGGGGAACGCCGCCACCGACAATGTCTTCTACGACGGCAACAACTATGACGGCGGTCACGGCAGCGCCTCACTCGACCAGTGGTCGCGGGGCAGGACGGCGGCGTCGGGAACGGAGAGACACGACACGCGCAACGTGGTGGAGGCGATCCACCTGGCTTCCGATCCGAACAATGACGGGAGCTTCGCCGACTCGCCGCTTTACGTAGGCCGGTGGCGGGTGACGGTGAAGCGGGGGGCCGGCGGAGCCATGCCTGGATCGATCACCATTTTCGGACAGCCGGGGGGCGAGGACTTCAACCACAACGGACGGCTCGAGGCCGCGGAGGACTTCAACGGCAATGGGCTCCTGGACCTGCCCGGCCAGCCCTACGCTCTGGTCGTGGCGGGGCCGGTGTTCCTGGCCGAAGGGGCTCCTGCATCCGGCCCGGGTACATTCCCGGCGAGCGCTCTCTCGTTCGATCGCAACCGCTACTCCTGCGCCGATGGCGCGGTGCTCGAGGTGATGGACTCGACCTCCGGGGCCTCGGCCAGTCGCTCGCGTGCCTCGACCACCTTCACCGTTCTCGATCCCGCGGGCGCCGTGAAGGACACGGAGGGCGGCATCGGATTCGCGGCGGGGAGCGCTCCCGGAAGCACGAAGTCCTCCCCCGTGCCGGTGCGGCTCTTGACGCCGCCCATCCCCGGGAATGGAATCCTCGAGGCGGACACCGGCGACACGCTGGTCGCGACCTACGCGCCGGCCGGGCAGCGCGCCGTGACGGCGCGGGCGGCCGTCGCCTGCACCCCCGATCTCGTCAATGCCTTTTTCTCGGCGGCCGGAGGGAACGCCGTGGGGAGCCAGGTGACGCTCATGGGCGGCTGCGACGCCGACCCGTACCTCGACGCGGGGGAAGTGGTGACCTACGGAGTGGCGCTTCTCAACCGGTCGCGGACCGACGAATACGCCGCGGTCACGGCCACGCTGACCCCCTCCGGTTCGGGGGCCGGGGCGGTGCGGGTCCTCGATTCCCCCAGGACGATCGGCCGGCTGCCCGCCGGCGGCAGCACGGCGGTCTTCTTCCAGGTGTTCGTCGACCCGGCGGCGGCCAACGCGCTCGCGTTTACCGACCGCAAGGTGACGATGACGCTGAGTCTCGACGCCGTGAGCCGGGGGGTGCGGCTCGCGCGGCAGGCCTACTCCTTCACCCACGCGCTCAACTCCGACCGGGAGACCTTCGCCTACTCAACCGACTACCCCGCGGGGGGACGTGAGGTCAGGGACCTGAACCGCAACCTGTCGATCGACGCGCCGGGTGGAGTCGATCCGTTCCTGGGGTTCGTCGTGCCGGCCGAGGATGTGATGTTTTCCAGCATGGACGTGCCGGGCGGGACAGCGATCGGTGTCGCGAGCAACCGGCTGGGGGAGGACCTCGACAACAGCCTGACCTTCGGCAGCACCGAGTTCGACATCATCCCGAACGGCATCCTCGACGGCGGCATCCTGAAATCGTGCCGCGGGGGGACGGCGCCGGGGAAGGCCTGCACCACCAACTCCAACTGCGGCACGGGGACATGCGGCGCGCAGGTGCCCTGGAGCTTCGATACTGGCAACGGCGGCTGGACCGCGTTCCGCCACCCCGCGAGCAGGGCGGCCAACGTCCTGGGGAGCCCAGTCTGGGAGCCGAAGACATCGGGTCTTTGCGGTTTCCAGACCGCGGCGCCCGACGGCGACCCGGCGCCCGGCTTCCAGAACGGTGGCGCCGGGGTCTGGCACACCGGCGACGGCAACCCCGCGACCCCCGGCCCGACGGCCACGACCTGCGAGAACCACGCCCAGCCGTTCAACGCCGCGACGCCGCCGCGGGTCGAGGCGATCTTCGACGTCCTCGAGTCGCCGATCGTCGCCAAGGTTCACCAGCTGAATGACGCACGCGGGTTCCCCTACGATGTCGAGTTCCAGCGCCTGGGGCTCAATCTCAACATCCAGCTGCTGGACGGCTACGCCGGCGGCGGGATCAACATCGACAACGACGTCGACAGCGATGCCGCCAACAGTCTGCTCGGCCAGGCCTTCGACACCTACGCGGCGCAGTTCCGTGGGGGATGGCCTTTCGGGCTGATGCGCTTCCAGGCGCAGGGATACGCCGGCACGGGCATATTCCCGCTAAGCGTCCTGCCTCCCCAGCGGACCTTCGGGCCACTCCTCGATCCCGATCTCCTGATCGGCCTGAACGGCGACGAGACCGGCTTCACCGGATACACCGAGCCCAATCCCAACAGAACCTCCCCCATCCCTCAGGCGCCACCCGACCTCCTGCCCGCACCTCTCCCGGGGACCCCGGTCCCCGGTGTGTGCAATGGCGGAGCGAACGCCGGACTTCCGTGCCAGACGGTGACTCAGGCCGCCGACTGCCCCGGCTCGACCTGCGCGATGGAGACGAACACGGTCGCCGGGCCGGTCCGGAATTTCGAGACGACCCTGATCGGGTACGAGGGGGGGTTCTCGAGCATCATCAATAGAAACGGCTCGCGGCTGGAGAACGCCATGGCTTTCCTGCCGGGTGGCGCCGGCAATCGCTGGCAGATCGGCATCGGGTTCTACGCGATCGAGAGCGCGTCGCACGGAACCGACTACGGCCTGGGGATCGACGACCCGGTCTTCGAGTGGAAGGAATCGCACCCGGAGGATGAGGCCGCGCTGGGGCACGCGCCGGCCTGCGCCCGGTTCAACAGCCCGGGGCAGCCCGCGGGGGGCCAGTGCGCCTCGCTCACCGTCAACCGCACAAACCTGTTCGATTGCGACGGACCGGTCGAGATCACCCTCTTCGACGCCAAGTGCCGGACGATCGGGGCGGGGAACAGCGTGCCCTTGGGGGGCGCCTGCACGACGAACGCCCAATGCGGCACGGGCGGTGTCTGCACGGCGGCGCTCTCGAGTGTCGAGGTCGCGGTGGTCACCGACAGCGACGCGGTGCGGGTCGGCGGCGCGCTCACGCCGACGGCGAAGCGGTTCACCCTGAATGCCGTGCCGGGCAGCCCGGGGCAGTTCCGCGGGACGGTCGTCTTCTCGACGGTCGCGAACGACGGGAATCATGTCTTCACCACACCGCGCAGCGACACGCTGTTCCGGGTCTACTACTTCGACCCGCTGTGCGACGGCGACCGCGACGGCCAGGCGGGGGAGGACGAGTTCACGAATTCCGACGGAGACGGCATCCCCGCCTCGGGGTTCGGCTCGCGCTGCGCCGGCGGGGCGGTGTCGTCGTGCAACGACAACTGTCCCGACGTCTACAACCCGCTGCAGCAGGACGCCGACGGGGACGGCGTGGGGGACCTCTGCGACAACTGCCCCGCGATTCTCAACGCCGACCAGGCGGATGCCGACACGGACGGCGTGGGGGACGCCTGCGAGAACGACGACTTCGACCGGGACGGTATTCCGAACGCCGACGACGATTGCCCCGACACGGTGAGCACCGGGACCGGAGAGCGCTGCGGCACTCCGACGATCGGCGCCTGCGGCGGAGGAGGCACCTGCACCGCTCCCCCACGAAACGTCGGCAGGGTCTGTGCCGCAAGCATCGACTGCACCTACATCGACCGCGACTTCGACGGCGTCCGGGACGGTATCGACAACTGTGTCGAGACCTACAACCCGAGCCAGACCAACACCGACCACGACAACATGGGGGATGCGTGCGATCCCGACTGCACCGGCGCCTATGTCCAGTCGATCTGCCGGGCCTCCCCCTGGATAACTTGCACGGCCTCCGGCACCAACACGCCCCAGTGCACCAACCCGGTCCCCGGGACCTGCGGGGGGGACGGGAAGTGCACCGCCCCGATACCGGTGAAGGGGCTCTGCCGGGGCGGTAAGTGTGTCGATCCGATCGAGAAGACCGGCCTGGCCTGCACGGTCGACCACGACTGCGCGAGGACCTGCACCACTCCCGGCCCCAATGCCGCGTGCGATTTCACGCCTCTTTCCACGACCGGCCTGGGCATCAGCATCGGCAGCGCCGCGACCTGCTTCACCACCGGGCGGAACGACAGGAACGAGGAGACCGGAGTGCCCGGCCGTTGCTCGACGGTGGACGATGACGCCGACGTGGACGATGTGCCGGACGGCCTCGACAACTGCCCCACGATTGCCAACCCGCCCATCATCCCCGGGACACCGCGGCAGGCGGACCGGGACGGTGACGGACTGGGGGACCTCTGCGACCCGGCGGGGTCGGAGGACGACAACCGGGACAACATCCCGGATGACGTCGTCACGTTCACAGGCGCCATCCAGTGCAGCGGCCAGCCGCTGGCGAATCTGCAGCTTGTGTCGGCCGAGTATCAGGACCTCGATGGGGACCACGACCCGTTCCCGGACACCGGGGAGACGGGACGACTGCGGCTTACGTTGAAGAACCTGGGCGGGCCGCTGACGGATGCGACGCTCATCCTGACCTCCGCCGATCCGAACGTGGCCTGCATCACTCAGCCCGCCCTCCTGGCCGGGAGCATCGCGGCCGGCTCGACCGTGACCCTGGGCAGCTTCGACCCGTTGCAGCCCGGCCTTACCTTCACGGCGAGCAACGCGCTGCAGGCCCTCCCGTTCCCCGCCCCGCCTCCGAAGATCCATCTCTGCGTGACGGTCCTTGCCGTCGAGACGCAGGGGACGGCGTCGCCTGTTTGCTTCGATCTCCTCGCCGACCTGAACCTCACATCTCCACCCGGCTCGCAGACCTTCACTTTCGGAGCGGACGGAGTCGCCGGGACGGCCGACGACGGGATCACGACCGAGAACTTCGATGTCGACCGGGATGGCGACGGCAACTTCACGGTGAAGGACACATTCCTGCAGGCGGTGGCTCCCGGGGTCTA
>JANMQK010000344.1:0-12876 GCA_031370485.1 Acidobacteriota bacterium
GCCGCGACGATCCGCTCGAGCCGTTCGAGCGCCTGCTCGAAGCCCGGCTCCTTAGAACCCTTCTTCGCGCGTGGCATTTTCGACCTCCTTGACCTCGCAGCCCAGCCGTCCGCGATGCAGGCGGATCTGCACCGCGTCGCCGGGTCGGGCCGCCCCGGCGTCCTTGAGGATGTCTCCGCTCCGGTCGAGCCGGCAGATGGCGTAGCCGCGGGACAGGACCGCGCGCGGGGCGAGGGCGTCGAGCCGCTGGGCGTAGGCGGCCGCGCGCAGGCGGTCGCGCCGCAGCCGGGACGCTCCGGCGGCGTGCAGCATCTTTTCCAGGGCCGCACAGGAGGCCCGGCGCCCGTGGAGCCTTTCGGCGAGCCGCTGGGGGGTCATGCGCTGCGCCAGCATCTCGAGGAGGTGGCGGCCTTCCCTGTGACGTCGCTCGAGGGCGCCACGCAGCCTGGAGGTCAGATCGTCCACGCTCAGCATCGCGTCGCGCACGCGTCCCGGGATCGACGCCAGCGCGGCGGCGGCCGCGGTCCGCTCGGCCCGGCGGCGCAGCCCGGCCAGGCGCAGGCGCACGGCCGCGAGCAGCCTCGCGCGCTGCGCCAGGATCTGTTCGAGCAGCTCGCGCTTCGACCGCACCACCATCTCGGCCGCGGCCGAGGGGGTAGGCGCCCTGAGGTCTGCGACCATGTCCGAGATGGTGACGTCGATCTCGTGGCCGACGGCCGAGATCACCGGGATCGCGGAGGCCACGATCGCCCGCGCCACCGTCTCCTCGTTGAACGGCCAGAGATCCTCGAGCGACCCCCCGCCGCGGGTGACGATGAGGACATCGGTGCCGCCGAGACGGTTGAGCGCCCGGATCCCGGAGACGATCTCCGCCGCGGCGCCCTCGCCCTGGACACGCGCCGGGGCGATCACCACCTGGAGGTTGGCGAACCGCCGCCGCAGCACCCTGAGGATGTCCCGGACGGCCGCGCCCGAGGGAGAGGTCACGATGCCGATGCGGCGCGGGAGATGGGGGATCGGACGCTTGCGGGCCCGGTCGAAAAGCCCCTCGGCCTGCAGGCGGGTCTTCAGCTGCTCGAACGCCAGCTGCAGCGCGCCGTACCCCGCGGGCTCGAGCGCCTCGACGATGATCTGGTACGAACCCCTGGCCTCGTAGAGCCCGACGCGGCCCCGGGCCAGGACCTTGAGCCCGTCCTCCAGGCGGAAGCGCAGACCCTGGCCCTGCCCCCGGAACAGGACCGCGGCGATCTGGGCCGAGGCGTCCTTGAGCGTGAAGTACGTGTGGCCGGAGGGGTAGCGCCGGACGTTGCTGATCTCCCCCTCCACCCAGATCGTCTGGAGCGAGGACTCGAGAATGCCGCGCACCAGCGCATTGAGCTCGCTGACGGTGAGGATCCTGCGTTCGTCGCGCGGGGAGCCCGCCGGAGCGGGGGGCTCGTCAAACAGGCTGCGCATCGTCCCTCCCGGAGGCGTCCTGGGATGCCCGCAGCTGGATTCTCTCGATGGAGCGCGCGCGGCCCGTCGCCGGGTCGACCTCCAGCAGGACGCCGCACAGTCGCGGGTCGCGCTTCGCCGTGCTGAAACGGACGGGCATCCCCGTGAGAAACTTGCGCAGCGCAAGCGCCTTCTCGATGCCGATCACCGAGTCGTAGGGCCCGGTCATGCCGAGGTCGGTGATGTAGGCGGTGCCGCCCGGCAGCACGATCTCGTCGGCGGTCTGGACGTGGGTGTGGGTCCCGAAGACGGCGCTGACCCTGCCGTCGAGGTGCCAGCCCATGGCGGATTTCTCCGAGGTCGCCTCGGCGTGCATGTCGACCAGGATGACCCTGGCGCGCCCCTTGATCTTCTTCAGCACGGCGTCGGCCGCGCGAAACGGGTCGTCGCAGGGGGGCATGAACACCCGCCCCATCAGGTTCACGACGGCCACCGGCACCCCCGCCGGGCTCTCCCCGACGTATAGACCCGATCCCGGGGACCCTTCGGGGTAGTTCAGCGGCCGCAGCAGGCGCGGCTGGCCGGGGAGGTAGTCGATGATCTCCTGCTTGTCCCAGATGTGGTTCCCGGAGGTCAGGCAGTCCAGGCCGCACGCGAGAAGCTCCTCGGCCAGGTCGGGGGTGATGCCGAACCCGTCGGCGGCGTTCTCCACGTTGGCGATGGAGAAATCGATCTGCCGCTCGGCGATCAGCCGGGGCAGGTGCGTCTGGACAAGGCGGCGGCCGGCCTTGCCGTTGACGTCTCCGAGACAGAGTACCCGCATTCCCGTCCCCTCAGGTCGCGTAGTCCACGGCGCGCGTCTCGCGGATCACGCTGACGCGGATGGTGCCCGAAAACTGCACCTCCTGCTGGATGCGCGTGGTGATGTCCTTCGAAAGCCAGATGACGTCGCTGTCGGAGGCTTCCTTCGATTCAACGATCACCCGGATCTCCTTGCCGGAGCGCATGGCGAACGCCTTGCTCACCCCGCTGAAGGAGGAGGCGATGTCCTCGAGGTGCCGCATCCGCTCGATGAAGATCTCGAGGTTGGAATCGAGCTCTCCCGGACGGGCGATCGCCACCCGTTCCGCGACCTTGAGGAGGATCGCCTCCACCGAGGGCTCCGGAGCCTCCCCGTGCAGCGCGCGGATGGCCTGCACCACTTGAGGATCCTCGCCGAACTTGGCCGCCAGGTCGGCGCTCACCAGGAGGGGGTGCGTGGCGGTCGCCTCCCCCTCCTCGACCTGGCCGATCTCGTGGAGCAACCCGGCCCGCCGGGCCACCTCCGCCTGCGCGCCCATCATGACGGCCATCTGCTGGGCCAGCCGCGCCACGGCGAGGGAATGATCGAGGAGGTTGTACCCTTCGACGATCCGGTACTTGAGCCGGCCGAGAAGGCGGGTCACGCGGGGAGGCAGGCCGGTGATCCCCAGCTCGAAGGCGGCCGCCTCGCCCAGGCTCTCGAGCCCCTGCTCCATCTCGGCGCGGGTCCTTTCGACGACTTCCTCGATCCGGGCCGGATGGATGCGCCCGTCCTCGATGAGCCTCTCGATGGCGGCGCAGGCGACGGCCCGGCGGAAGGGATCGAAGCCGGAAAGCACGATCGCCTGTGGTGTTTCGTCGACGATGAGGTCGACACCGGTCGCCATCTCGATCGCCCGTATGTTGCGGCCCTCGCGCCCGATGATCCGCCCCTTCATGTCGTCGCTCGGCAGCTTGACGACGGTGACGACATTGTCGACGATCGCCCCGGTCGGCAGCCTCTGGATCGCTTCGGCGACCAGCCGCCGCGCGCGCCCGGCGGCCTGCCCGCGGGCCTCTTCCTCGGAGCGGCGGATGATGGACGCCGCTTCCTGCCTGGCTTCGGCCTCGATCTCGCGAACCAGGTCGCGGCGGGCCTGCAGGGCCGAGAGCCCGGCGATCCTCTCGAGCCTTGCCCGTCTCTCCAGGAGGAGCGCCTGCGCCTCCTTCTCCTGCCCGGCCAGGGTCTGCTCGCGCCCGCTCAGGCGGGCCTCGCGGTCGTCCTGCTCCTGTTGTTTCTGCCCCAGGAGCTGCAGGCGGCGCATCAGGTTCCTCTCCTGCTCTCGCAGCCGCTCCTCGGTGGCCTGGAGCTCCTGGCGCCGCTTGCGCGCCTCGGCCTCGTACTGGGCCTCCGCCGTCGTCCGTCGCTCCTCGAGCTCGAGTTCGATCTCCGTCAGGCGGACCTGCGCCCGGCTCTCGGCCTCCCGTGTGATGGCGTCGGCGCGCTCGCGGGCATGCGCCAGGATCCTCCGCGAGGCCGCCCGCGCGGCGAAGCCGATCGCGACCGCCGCCGCGACGAGGAGAACCGCAACCAGAATAGCTTGAAGCATCGAGCCCTCGTGTCTCCCGTGTCATCTCCCCGGCCTGCGGCGCAGGCCGGAGGCGGGGGGAATGCCTTGCGGACACCAGGGATTCCCGGGAAGGGACCGCCCGCTGGAGGGTGGAAAAAAAGAACCCCCGCTAGGCCGTGTGGAGGGACGCTATTTGAACCTGGCGCACCAGCGTGGGAACCCAGCCGGCCGCTTCAGGCCTCGCCGCTGGGGCGAAGCTCACCACGGTCGGACACAGGCTCCCATTCAAATAGTGTTGGCTCAAAATGCCCATCCATCACGAACCGCGCAGGGGAATGGGAAGCCATCGGCATCCTACGACTCCGCGCGGCACGCGTCAAGACCCCCCGGAACGCCCGCGTGTCAATCTTCTGCAAAGCAGCCCTCGAGAATGTCGATCAGCCGGGCCACGCGGTCGGCCCCGCCCGGCGCGACCTCGGGGTCGGAGAGCCGCCCGCGGCGCGACTCGTCGGCGATATTCAGCGCGGCGAGGATCGCAACCTTGAGGGAATCCACCGTGGCGGTCGCGTCCGCGACCTCCCGCATCCTGCGATCCACGTAGGCGGCAAGGTCCTCCATGTAGCCGGCCTCCCCCTCGCCCCGGATGTTGTAGGACTGCCCGTATATCTCGACCTGCACCAGATGGGACTGCGCGTTGTCCATGATTCTCGCTCCCAAGGGCGCCTGAGGCGGCGCGGCGGCTCAGTGGTCCTTGCGGCTTTCCACGGGTGTCTCGTCCAGGTGGCTCATCATCTCAAGCATCCGCGTGACCTTCCCGCGGATCTCGAGCCGTTCGTCCTTGAGGATGTCCAGGTGCTCCGTGATCTCCTGCATCTCGCGGCGCTCCTTCTCGGAGGCCGCCGACCGGCTCTGGGCCTGGGCCAGGGCCTCCTGCGACTTTTCGAGGCTGGCAAGGGCCGCGTCCCGCTCCCGGCGCAGCGACCGGATCAGCTCCGTGGCCTTGACAATCTTCTGCTCGAGCAGGTCGAGCTGCTGCAGGTCCACCATCGTCCTCTTCCGCTCCATCAGCGTATCCTCCCGCGCTGTCCGCGGCTCAACGGCCCGCGTCACTCCTGTTGGGCGCCCCGCAGCCTGGCGCCGAGCTTCGCGCCCAGGGCCGCGACGATGGAATCCTGGGCGCGTTGCACTTCGTCCGCCTCCAGCGTTCGTTCCGGGTGCTGGAAGACAACCTGAATCGCAAGGCCGGCGTGGCCCGGGGGGAGGCCGGCCCCCTGGTACCGGTCGAACACCGCGACGGCCGCGATCGGTACCGGTCCCGCGGCGCGCACGACCCGCTCGATCGCCTCGAAGCGGACCGACCGATCCACCACCAGGGCCAGGTCGCGCCGGGCCGCGGGATAGCGCGGCAGCGGGCTGTAGCGCCTCCCGCCGTGCGGTTCCAAAAGAAGCGCGTCGAGATCCACCTCGCCCCCGAAGACGGGCCGGTCGATGCCGTAGCGCTGCAGGACAGGAAAAGCGATCTCTCCGGCCACCCCGAGGACATGTCCCCCCACCGCGACCCTGAGCGCGCTGCCGGCCGCCAGGAAAGTGATTCTATCCGAAGAGAACGTCAGCGGGGGAAGCCCCAGGACCTCGCCGAGGACTTCCGCCGTCCCGCGCGCGTCATGCACGTCGACCTCGCGACGGGGGAGGCTCCAATGAACGGGAAGTCCGCGCCCGGTGAGAAGCCAGGCGAGGAGCCTCCGCTCGCCGGGGACGGGCGTCGCTCGGCGGAACACCGTGCCGACCTCAAAGAGATGGCAGCCGGACACCCCGTGATTGAGGTTGTGGGAGACGTTGCGCAGCAGGCCCGGCAGCAGGCTCGGGCGCAGGAAGGAGGCCTGCGCCTGCAGCGGGTTCTCGATGGCGACCGGCTGTCCTCCCTCCTCGTCGAACAGCAGGCATTCCTCCCTGTCGATCATGGCGTAGTTGATCGCCTCGGAGAGGCCGGCGGCGAGCAGCCCGCGGCGGGCGGCCGCGATCCGGCGCTCCTCGAGGGTGCGTCCGCCGCCGTCGTCCGGCAGTAGCGGCAGCCTTCCCGGGATGCCGTCGTAACCCTGGTGCCGCGCGAGCTCCTCGATCAGGTCCGCCTCGCGCCGGACGTCGTCGCGGAACGCGGGAACCGTCACGCGCCACGCCCCCGGCTCTCCGTCCGCGACGGCGAACGACAGCCGCGTGAGCGCGCCCCGCATGGCGGGCTCTTCGATGGGCGCTCCGAGCAGGGCGCCGGCGCGCGCGGGGCGGAACGACACCACGCGCGCGGGTTGCCGTCCCGGGTAGAGGTCGATGGGCGGATCGGTCACGGTGCCCCCCGCGGCCTCGGCGATGATGGAGGCGGCGCGGTCGAGCGCCTGGAGGGTCGCCTCCGGATCCGCGCCGCGCTCGAACCGGTGGGATGCCTCGGTCCGCAGCCCCAGGGCCCGCGCCGTCCTCCGCACCGAGACCGGGTCGAACCAGGCGCTCTCGAGGAGCACGTTCCGGGTGCCGTCGGCGATCTCGGAAGCACGGCCCCCCATGATCCCGGCCAGCGCCACGGGCACGCGCGCGTCGGCGATCACGAGCATCTTCGGGGTCAGGGCGCGCTCGATCCCGTCCAGCGTCGTCATCGTCTCACCGGAGCGGGCGAGACGGACGACGACGCGCCGCTCCGACAGGCGATCGAGATCGAACGGGTGCAACGGGTGCCCGATCTCCCAGAGCACGAAATTCGTCGCGTCCACCACGTTGTTGATCGGCCGCTGGCCGATCGACTCGAGCCTCCGCCGGAGCCACTCCGGGCTTGGCCCCACCCGCAGGCCGAGCACGCAGCGGGCGCTGTAACGCCGGCAGAGTGCGGGGTCCTCGATGGCGACAGTCGCCGATTGCGCCGTTGGCGGCCCGCCGGCAAGGGGAGGCGTCACCGGATGGCGAAGCGCCGACCCGGAGAGCGCCGCGTACTCGCGGGCGACCCCTATGTGGTTCATGCAGTCGGGACGGTTGGTGAAGATGTCGATGTCGTAAAGGACCTCTTCGGCGCCCTTGCCCGCGGCCCCGCGTTCGACCGCGTCCACCGTGAGACCGGCGGCCGTGAGCCGCTGCGCGACGCGGTCGGGGTCCTCGGCGATGGTCACGTAATCCTCGAGCCAGGCATGGCTGAACTTCACGGTCGACTCCTCGATACGGCGCGGGTCACGCCGGGAACTGCGAGAGGAAGCGAAGATCGTTCTCGTAGAACAGGCGGATGTCGTCGATCCCGTACCGCAGCATGGCGATGCGCTCGATCCCCAGGCCGAAGGCGAAACCGGTGTAGCGCTCCGGGTCGTAGCCCACGTTCTCGAAGACGTTGGGGTGGACCATGCCGGCGCCGCCGATCTCGATCCACCCCGACCCCTTGCACGGGCGGCAGCCGGAGCCGCCACAGAAGATGCACGAGATGTCGTACTCGGCGCCCGGCTCGACGAACGGGAAGTAGCTCGGCCGGAGCCGCAGGCGCAGATCCCGCTCGAAAACCCGCCGGCAGAAATGCTCCAGGGTGCCCTTCAGGTGGGCGAACGTGATCCCCTCGTCGACGACAAGGCCTTCAACCTGGTGGAAGACGGGGGAGTGGGTCAGATCCGAGTCGCGGCGGAACACCATGCCGATGGCGACCATCTTTACCGGGGGCCTGCGCTTCTCCATCGTGCGGATCTGGACCGGGGAGGTGTGCGTGCGGAGCAGCAGCCCCCCCTCGACGTAAAAGGTGTCCTGCATGTCGCGGGCCGGGTGGTTGGGCGGGATGTTGAGCGCTTCGAAGTTGTAGCGGTCGGTTTCGACCTGGGGACCCGATTCCAGCGCGTACCCCATGTCGAGGAAGATCTCCTCGACCCGCTCGCGGACCTGGGTGATGGGGTGGGGGGCGCCGGGACGCTGGGCCCTCCCCGGAAGGCTCAGGTCGAGGATCGAGATTTCCGCCTCGGCGGGCGCGCGGCGCGCCGCCGCCTGGCTGAGGGCCGCATCGACGTGCGCCTTGAGGTCGTTCACCGCCTTGCCGAGCTCGGCGCGCCTGTCGCCCGGTACGTCGCGCAGATCCTTGAGCAGGCCGGTCATCAGCCCGGCCTTGCGCCCCAGGTAGCGGACCCGGACCTCCTCGACGGCCGCGGGATCCCGCGCGGCGGCGAAGTCGTGGTCGAACTGCCGTCGGATCTCCTGAACCCGGTCGATCACGCCGGTCCTTTCCCCGGAGCGGGGCGGTCCAGCCCGGCGGGTACCGGGCTGGGGATGTCTCAGGTCTGGCCGAGGGCCGCGCGCGCCGTCTGCGCCAGGACCGTGAACCCGGCGGGATCTGTGACGGCAAGGTCGGCCAGGATCTTGCGATCCAGGGTGACCCCGGCCTTCTTCAGCCCGTTGACCATGCGGCTGTACGACAGGTTGTTCAGGCGCGCCGCGGCGTTGATGCGGATCGTCCAGAGGCTGCGAAACTCCCGCTTCTTCGCCCGGCGGTCCCGGTAGGCGTATCCGAGCGACTTCTCCACGGCCTGCTGCGCCGCCCGGTACAGCTTGCTCTTGCCGAGGTAAAAGCCCTTGGCAAGTCCGAGAATCTTCTTGCGCCGGTGGCGTCTCTTGGTTCCTCTTTTTACTCGGGGCACGGCGGTCTCCTAAGGGCGGCCATAAGGAAGCATCTGGCGGAGGCTTCTCATGTCGGCTTTGTGCACCAGGGTGTCCATGTCAAGGTGCCGCTTTCTCTTGGTGCTCTTCGATGTCAGGATGTGGCGCTTGAAGGCGCGGCTCCTCTTCACTTTCCCACTCGCCGTCAGCCGGAAACGCTTGGCGGCGCCCTTCTTGGTCTTCATCTTCGGCATGCTCTCTCCGTATTCAGCGCCGTGACGGCGCCGGCGGTGCGGCGGGCGCGGTCTGCGCCGGCGCCGCCCATTTCTTGGGAGCCAGGATCATGTCCAGAAAGGGCCCCTCGTGCCGGGGCTCGGTCTCGACGGTCCCGAACTCGCTGATCTCCTTCTTGATCCGCTCGAGGATGCGGTACCCGATGTCCCGGTGCATGTTCTCGCGGCCCCTGAAGATCACCGTGGCCTTGACCTTTTTCCCCTTGTTGAGGAAGCGGATGATGTTGTTCCGCTTGAACTCGTAATCATGCTCGTCGGTCTTGGGGCGGAACTTGACCTCCTTGACCTGGATCACCTTCTGCTTCTTGCGGGCCCCCTGCGCCTTCTTGTTGAGCTGGTAGCGGTACTTGCCGTAATCCAGGATCCGGCAGACCGGAGGATTCGACTCGGGTGAAACCTCCACCAGATCGAGACCGGACTGCTGCGCCACCTTGAGGGCCTGCTCCGGCGTCATGATCCCGAGCTGCCCTCCCTCCGCACCGATGACCCTGACTTCGCGGGCCCGGATCTTCTCATTCACCCTCAGTTTTTTCTCGATGGTCTTCGCCTCCCGTCCCGCGTTGTGCGGGGACTCGTCAGGGTCCCTGGACCCGATCGGCCTGCATGCGGAGCATGCGGTCGCGGATGTCGTCGAGGCTTGCAGGCCCGAGGTCCCCCTCTCGCCGGTTGCGCACCGCGACCGTGTTCGCCTGGGCCTCGCGGTCCCCGGCGACGAGCATGAAGGGGATCTTCTTTATCTGGGCGTCGCGGATCTTGGCCCCGATTTTCTCGTTCCGATCATCGCACTCCACCCTGAGCCCGGCCCCGACCAGCGCCGCCCGGACGGAATGCCCGTAATCCCGCGTGCGGTCGGTGATCGGCAGGACCACGGCCTGCACCGGAGCGAGCCAGAGCGGAAACGCCCCGGCGTAGTGCTCGATCAGCCCGCCGACGAACCGCTCCAGCGACCCGTAGATCGCCCGGTGCACCATGATGACCGGCGTTGGCGCGGAGTCCGGCCCGATATAGCGGATGTCGAGGCGTCGCGGCAGGTTGAAATCGAACTGCACGGTCGGCCCCTGCCAGGCGCGGCCGATCGCGTCGTACATCTTGAGGTCGATCTTGGGGCCATAGAAGGCCGCCTCGCCCTCCCGCCGCACGTAGGAAAGCGACCGCGACCTGAGCGCGCTGGTCAGCGCCTCTTCCGCCATCTCCCACCCCGGGGCGTCCCCCGCGTAGCGCTCCTTGTGGGCCGGGTCCCAGACCGAAAGGTCCACGTCGTAGCGCTCGTACCCGAACGTGCGAAGGAAGTCCAGGCAGAGGTCGAGGACCCCCTCGATTTCCTGCAGGACCTGGTCGCGCGTGCAGTAGATGTGCGCGTCGTCCTGCGTGAACCCGCGCACGCGCATCATCCCGTGGAGCACCCCCGACCGCTCGTAGCGGTAGACGGTGCCGAGTTCCGCGTAGCGGATCGGAAGCTCGCGATAGGAGCGGAGGCGCGACTTGAAGATGAGCGAGTGACCGGGGCAGTTCATCGGCTTGATGACGTAGCCCGCGTCCTCGATCTCGAACGTGTACATGTTCTCTTTGTAGTAATCGAGGTGGCCCGACTGGCGCCACAAATCGTCGCGGGCAATGTGGGGCGTCGTCACCAGCTGGTACCCGCCGCGACGGTGCCGTTCCTTCCAGAAATCCTCCAGCGTCTCGCGCAGCACGGTGCCCGCGGGGTGCCAGAAGATCAGACCCGGGCCGGCGGACTCCTCCACGCTGAAGAGATCCAGCGCCGGGCCGAGCTTGCGGTGGTCGCGTTTCTTCGCCTCCTCCAGGAGGGCCAGGTGCTGCTTGAGCTGCTCCTCCGTCGGGAAGGCCGTGCCGTAGATGCGTTGCATCTGCTGGTTCTGCTCCGAGCCCTTCCAGTAGGCGCCGGCGAGAGACAGCAGCTTGAAGGCGCCGAGCCGGCCGGTGGACTGCACGTGCGGCCCGGTGCAGAAGTCCATGAACGAATCCTGCCGGTAGCAGGAGACAATCTCGCCGCCCTTCTCGGCCACGAGCTCGACCTTGAGGTTGTCCCCCAGGGACTGAAAATAGGCGAGGGCCTCCCGCTTCGGCTGCTCGACGCGGCGGATGGGGATGTCCCGCGCCTTCAGCTCGCGCATCTTTCCCTCGATCCGCTCCAGGTCCTCGGGGGTGAACGGCGTGGGCCTCTCGAAATCGTAGAAGAAACCTTCGTCGGTGGCGGGCCCGATGCCGATCTTGACCTCCGGGAACAGCTCCTTGACCGCGTGGGCCAGAAGGTGGGAGGTCGTGTGACGGTAGATCCCGAGGGCCTGCGGGGATTCGGGCGTGACGAATGAGACCTCGGCGTCGCGCTCGATCGGCAGGTAGATGTCTTTCTCCTGCCCGTCGACGAGCGCCGCGATCGCCCTCGAGGCAAGCCCCGGGTCGTAGGCGATGGCAATCGCCTCGAACGTGGTGCCGCGAGGAAACTCGCGGACGCTTTTGTCCGGCAGAACAACTTTGAACGAATCCAAGACAAAATCCTTCAAACGAAACAGCCCTTTTCTTCCCCTGGACGCTGTGGGGGCGGGGGAAGGAGAGGACGACACGGGAGTGGTAGGCGCGAGCGGATTTGAACCGCTGACTTCTACCGTGTCAAGGTAGCGCTCTCCCCCTGAGCTACGCGCCTGCACCTATGAGTCCATATGCACCAAGACGGGCGGCCGATAGGTCGCTTGAGAAGCCGGTAGTATAAGGGTGCCCCCGCGCGACTGTCAACAGAATGGCCTGTTCACGTTGCTGCGTGCCCCGGGGAGGCGTATCATGTCCGCTCCGGCGGGGAGGAGAGCTTCGCGATGTTGATCGTGATGGAGAAGGGGGCCACCGAGGAGCAGATCCAGGCGGTGACCGGGAAGATCCTGGCCTTGGGGTTGCGCCCGCACCCCATACCGGGAGCGGAGCGCACGGCGATCGGCATCACCGGGAACCAGGGGCCTATCGACCCGGCCGAGTTCGAGATGATACCGGGAGTCCTGCAGGCCCTCCGCGTCACCAAGCCGTACAAGCTCGTGAGCCGCGAGGTGAAGCCGGCGGACACGGTCGTCGAGGTGGGGGGCCGTCCGATCGGCGGAGGGCGCATCGTGGTCATCGCGGGGCCCTGCGCGGTCGAGTCGGAGGAGCAGACCCTGACGATAGCGCGGCGGGTGGCGGAGGCCGGGGCGGACTTTCTCCGCGCCGGCGCTTTCAAGCCGCGGACGTCCCCCTATTCCTTCCAGGGGCTGGGGGAGAAGGGGCTGCGAATCCTGGCGCAGGCGCGGAAGGAGACCGGACTCCCCGTGATCACCGAGGCGGTGGATGCCGAGTCGATGGCGATGGTCGAGGAATTTGCCGACGCGGTCCAGATCGGCGCGCGCAACATGCAGAACTTCTCCCTCCTCAAGAGAGCCGGACGATCGCGCCTGCCGGTGTTCCTGAAGCGGGGCCTGTCCGCCACGCTGGACGAGTTCCTCATGGCGGCCGAGTATGTGATCTCTGAGGGAAACTACCGGGTGTTCCTGTGCGAGCGCGGGATCCGGACCTTCGCCGATCACACCCGCAACACGCTCGATCTGGCCATCGTCCCCTCGGTCAAGCTGCTGAGCCACCTGCCGATCCTGGTCGACCCCAGCCATGGGACCGGCCGCCGCGAGAAGGTGATCCCGCTGGCGCGCGCCGCGGTCGCCGCGGGCGCCGACGGCGTGATGGTGGAAGTGCACCACGAGCCGCACAAGGCGCTCTCCGACGGGCCCCAGGCGATCCTCCCGGACCAGTTCGCATCGCTGTGCCGCGAACTCCATGCCCTGGCTGGCCTGATCGGCCGCTCGTAACGATACATAACCGAATTCCCCCGATACGGAATCGTGGCTGACCTTCGCCCGGATCGTGCGCGCCATGACCGACCCCCCGTTGACAGCCATCCCAACTCGCTGAAGACAAGCGGCTTAATCCGGTCGGCGTGCGGTCTCGGCTTCTGGTACATCGCTTGCTGCTTTTTGTCCGGTCGCGCTATACGTTATGCGTCGGCCGGATCAGACCTGAAGCTGGAGAGGACAGCGAATGGTCAACCAGGACTATGTGTTCGTCATCACCGAGGACGACATTCTCAAGCCTGCCGATAAGGACATGGGGCGGTCCGGCGCGCGCGGCGCACCGGCGACCGTGACCCAGATGCTGGAAAAGCC
>JANMQK010000157.1:0-6218 GCA_031370485.1 Acidobacteriota bacterium
CGCTGGTGGTGGATCTGATCACCCCGATCGCCATGGACAAGGGGCTGCGGTTCGCCATCCGTGAGGGTGGGCGCACCGTAGGCGCAGGCGCGGTGGCGGAGATCATCGAGTAATGCGCGAAAACATCACCTTCCAATGCACCGGCTGCAAGCGGCGGAACTACGTATCGACGAAGAACAAGAAAAAGACGACGGAGAAGCTCGAGTTCAAGAAGTTCTGCCGCTGGTGCCGGGCGCACACCCCGCACAAGGAGACGAAGTAACAGGGATCCGGCGGACGCCGGGCCCCCGCGAGCTGCAGGCCAGTAGCTCGAATGGCTAGAGCGCCGGTCTCCAAAACCGGATGTTGGGGGTTCGAATCCCTCCTGGCCTGCCAGGGTTGGAGCGTTGGCGGCGCGGATGCGCCGGGAGCGACATGGACTGGTACAGGAAGCTGCGGACGTTTCTGACGGAGGTCAACGGTGAGCTGAAGCGCACCAGCTGGCCGTCGCGGATGGAGGTCCAGGGTACGACGGGTGTCGTGATTCTCACGGTTTTCATTTTCGCCCTTTACCTCTACGTCGTCGACACGTTCCTGTTCAAGACGATCGACTGGATTTTCACAATTGCAGGCTGAGAGGCAGCGCGTGACCATGGCCAAAGAGTGGTACATCGTGCACACGTACTCCGGCTATGAAAACAAGGTGCGCGAGAGCCTCAAGCAGAGGACCGAGGCCCTCGGGATGATGGACAGCATCGGCGAAATCCTGATCCCGACCGAGGACGTGGTCGAGATGCGCGATGGTGCAAAGGTCATCTCGAAGAAGAAATTCTTCCCGGGGTACGTCCTGATCAACATGGAGCTCACGGACGCCACCTGGCACGTCGTGAAAAACACTCCGAAGGTCACGGGGTTCGTCGGCTCGAGCACGAAACCGATGCCGCTCACGCAGGAGGAAGTCGATCGCATCATCACCCAGGTCACGGTGGCGGCGGAGAAGCCGAAGCCCAAGTTCCAATTCCAGAGAGGCGATTCGGTCCGAATCGTCGACGGCCCGTTCTCGAACTTCCAGGGAATGGTCGAAGAGGTGAATAACGACCGGGCCACGGTGAAAGTGATGGTGAGCATCTTCGGTCGGTCAACACCCGTGGAACTGGACTTCCTCAAGGTCGAGAAGCTCTAAGGCGAGGCGGGAACATGGCAAAGAAAATCACCGGGTACGTGAAGCTGCACATCCCCGCCGGGAAAGCGACCCCGGCGCCGCCCGTGGGACCCGCGCTGGGCCAGCAGGGCGTCAACATCATGGACTTCTGCAAGAACTTCAACGCCCTGACCGCCAAGGCCGGCGAGGGCATGATCATCCCGGTCATCGTGACGGTGTACCAGGACAGGTCCTATACCTTCATCACCAAGACCCCCCCGGCGAGCATCCTGTTGAAGAAGGCAGCGGGGCTGGCCAAGGGATCGGGGGTGCCGAACAAGGACAAGGTCGGGAAGGTGACCATGGCGCAGATCGAGGAGATCGCGCGGACCAAGATGCCCGACCTCAACACCGAGGACATCCAGGCCGCGGTGCGCACCGTGCTGGGGACGGCGCGCAGCATGGGCATCGAAGTCGCAGGCTGAAGGCGGGAGGCGGAGCATGAAACGTCACGGCAAGAAATACAAGACGGCGGCGAAGCTGATGCCGCCCAAGCCCTGCTCGCTCGAGGAGGCGATCCCGCTTCTGAAGAAAATGCGCTACTCGAAGTTCGAGGAGACGATGGAGCTGGCGCTCCTTCTGGGGGTCGATCCGAAGCACGCGGACCAGATGGTCCGGGGCACGGTGGTCCTGCCGCACGGGACGGGCGGCACCAAGAAGGTCCTGGTGATCGCGACCGGGGAGAAGATCAAGGAAGCCGAGAAGGCGGGCGCCGATTACGTCGGGGGCCCCGAGATGGTGCAGAAGATTCAGGGCGGCTGGCTCGACTTCGACGCGGTGGTCGCTACCCCCGACACCATGAAGGACGTCGGCAAGCTGGGGAAGGTTCTCGGGCCCAAGGGACTGATGCCCAATCCGAAAACCGGCACCGTGACGCTCGACGTCGCGAAGGCGGTGCAGGAGATCAAGGCGGGCAAGGTCGAGTTCCGCGTCGACAAGACCTCGATCATCCATGTTCCGTTCGGCAAATCGTCGTTCGAGGAGAACCTCCTCCTCGACAACGCGCGGGCACTGGTCTCCGCCATTCTCAGGGCGAAGCCGCCGACGGCCAAGGGAAAATACCTGCGCACGGCGTACGTGTCGAGTTCCATGAGTCCAAGCATCCGTCTGGACGTATCGAGCCTGGAGGAGCTGGCCTAGCATGAACAAGGAAGAGAAGGCCAAAGAAATCGCTGGCCTCAACGAGGCCCTCAAGGCCGGACCGACGGCCTTCGTGCTCGCGCAGAGCGGGCTCACCGTGAACCAGGTGTCGTCGCTCCGCAAGAAGGTGCGGGCGACCTCATCGCGGTACCGGATGGTGAAGAACCGCCTGGCGCTGCGCGCCCTCAAGGGCACGCCGCTCGAGCCGCTGTCGCCGCATTTCAAGGGCTCGACCACGATCGCCTTCGGAGCGGGCGACCCCGCCCCGCTCGCCAAGGCGCTGAACGACTTCATGAAGGACAACCAGGGCTTGCAGATGAAGGCGGCCCTGGTGGACGGGCGGATGGTGAGCCCCGAGCAGATCAAGTCGCTCGCCGAGATGCCGCCGCGCCCGGTGCTGGTGGCGCGGTTCATGGCCGTCCTGAACGCGCCGATGTCGCGCTTCGTGAGGGTGCTCAAGGAGCCGCACCGGACACTGGTCTGCGTGATGGACGAGATCGCACGCAAGAAAACGAACGAGGCGGGCGCGGCACCTGCGCCCGAGGCGCCGCCGCAGGCCTGAGCGGGGCCCGGTCCCGGATACCGGGACCGCACCGTCACCATCAGTTCCTAAAGACACAGGGACCCGATCCCGGGAGGAGAGGATGCCAGCGATTACCAAGGACGACGTCAAGAACTACCTCAAAAAGGCCCCGATGCTCGAGGTCTCCGAGCTCGTCAAGGAGCTCGAAACCGAGTTCGGGGTCTCCGCGGCCGCCGCGATGCCGATGATGATGCCGGGAGCCATGGCGGGCGGCGCCGGCGCCGCTCCCGCCGCCCCGGTGTAGGACACGGTCGTCGTCGTCCTCACCCAGGTGGGGGACAAGAAGATCAACGTCATCAAGGCGGTCCGTGAGATCACCAGCCTCGGCCTGAAGGAAGCCAAGGACCTGGTCGACGGCGCGCCCAAGACCGTCAAGGAAGGGGTCTCCAAGGCGGAAGCCGAGGAGATCAAGAAGAAGTTCGCCGAGGCGGGTGCCAAGGTCGAGATGAAGTAAGGCCCGGGAGACGCCGCTCCGTCCGCCGGACGGCCGGTGTCGTGTCACTCCCGCGGGTCCGCTCGCCGCGCATGCGGAGGGTCGGGCCCGTGGAACCGGAAGTGCGCAGATAACGCGGGACAACCCTCATGCGCCCCGTCAGCCCCCGGGGCTTCGTGTGGAAGGGAGAGTCCGGAAAGCAATGACGAATACCATGACGAGCAACGGCCGTGAACGGGTGAATTTCTCCAAGATCCATACCGCGGTTCCCATCCCGAACCTGATCGAGGTTCAGAAACGGTCCTACGAACGTTTCCTGCAGCTCTACACGGCGCCGGTTGACCGCGAGGACGTCGGCCTGCAGGCGGTTTTCAAGTCGATCTTCCCGATCTCGGACTTCCGCCAGACCTGCTCACTGGAGTTCGTCGAGTACGCGATCGGCAACTGGGAATGCAAGTGCGGCAAGCTCGAGGGGCTCGAGCACCTCAGGATCACCTGCGTCAAGTGCGGCAAGAAGACAATCTCCCAGAACCCGAAGGTCCCGCGGCATACCTGCCCGGACTGCGGATGGGCGAACGAGAACCGCGTCGCCCAATGCGAGATGTGCGGGGACCCGGTGTCCCTGAAGTTCAAGTACGACGTGGACGAGTGCCAGGAGAGGGGGATGCACTTCACCGTTCCCCTCAAGGTGAAGATCCGCCTCGTGGTGTACGAGAAGAACGCCGAGTCGGGGGCGAGGGAGATCCGGGACATCAAGGAGCAGGAGGTCTACTTCGGCGAGATTCCCCTCCTGACCGAGAACGGCACCTTCATCATCAACGGGACCGAACGCGTTATCGTGTCCCAGCTGCATCGCTCGCCGGGGGTATTCTTCCAGAGCGACAATCAGAAGAAAACCTGGATGTCGAAGGTCATCCCATACCGGGGCTCCTGGCTCGAGTTCGAGTACGACGAGAAGGACCTGCTCTACGTCCGGATCGACCGCAAGAGAAAATTCCTCGGGACGGTGGTCCTGCGGGCCCTGGGGATGAAGACCGATGAGGAGGTCCTGCGCCGTTTCCACCGGGCCGAGTCGATTCTCGTCCAGGACGGCAAGTTCTCGTGGAAGGTCGGGCCGGGGCTGCTCGGCCACCGGGTGCGCGCTGACGTCACCGACAAGAAGGGGAAGGAGGTCCTGCTCGGCAAGGGGAAGAAGGTGACCCACCAGGCCCTCGCGGCCATGGAGAAGGCCGGCGTCGAGTCGGTGCCCGTGGACCCGGAGGAGCTCGAGGGTGCGGTCGCTCTGCAGGACCTCGTGGACATGCAAAACGGGGAGATCGTGCTCGAGGCCAACGACAAGGTCACCGGCGGGATACTGGATCAGGCCGTGGCCCGCAAGATCGAGGCGTTCGACGTCTTCTTCCCCGGTGAATCGGAGATCGGTGTCGTCCTCTCCGAGACGGTCCGCAAGGACACGGCGAAGAGCCCCGAGGAGGCCCTGGTTGAGGTCTACAGAAGGCTGCGACCCGGGGATCCGCCTACCGTCGAGGGGTCGCGGACCCTCTTCAACGGCATGTTCTTCGACCCGAACCGCTACGACCTGTCCCGGGTCGGGCGTCTCAAGATGAACACCAAGCTCGGCACGAGCCTGCCGCTCGAGCAGAAGGTGCTCACCCCCGACGATTTCGTCATGGTCATCAAGTACCTCCTGGGCCTCCGGAAAAACCAGGCCGGGGTCGACGACATCGACCATCTCGGGAACCGCCGCGTGCGGGCCGTCGGAGAGCTGCTCGAGAACCAGTTCCGGATCGGGCTCGTCCGCATGGAGCGGGCGATCAAGGAGAAGATGTCGGTCTACCAGGAGATGACCACGGCGATGCCCCACGACCTGATCAACGCAAAGCCGGTCATGGCGGCCATCCAGGAGTTCTTCGGGTCCTCGCAGCTGTCGCAGTTCATGGACCAGACGAACCCGCTGTCGGAGATCACGCACAAGCGGCGGCTGTCGGCCCTCGGGCCGGGCGGTCTGTCGCGCGAGCGCGCCGGGTTCGAGGTGCGTGTCGTCCACCCGACGCATTACGGGCGCATCTGCCCCATCGAGACGCCCGAGGGGCCGAACATTGGCCTCATCTCGTCGCTGTCCTGCTACGCCCGGATCAACGAGTTCGGCTTCATCGAGTCGCCGTACCGCAAGGTCAAGGACGGGGTCGTCGAGGACTACTGCCGGATCACGGCGAAGGGGGACTCCGATTTCGAGCTCGGGCAGGTCGTCGAGACCTCCCACCTCGAGAAGAACCTGCGCGTCCTTCGCAAGAACAAGAAGGCGCGCGTCCCCGACTACGAGCCGCATCCCTTCTACCTGACCGCCTGGCAGGAGGACGACGCCGTCATCGCGCAGGCGAACGTGAAGCTGAGCGAGGACGGGCGGATCGTCGAGGAGCGGGTTACGTGCCGGGTCGCCGGCGAATCAGTGTTCAAGGGGCGCGAGGAGGTGCAGTTCATCGACGTCTCGCCGAAGCAGCTGGTCTCGGTCGCGGCGGCGCTCATCCCATTTCTCGAGAACGATGACGCGAACCGCGCCCTGATGGGCTCGAACATGCAGCGCCAGGCTGTCCCGCTCGTCCGCGTGGAAGCGCCCTTCGTGGGCACGGGGATGGAGAAGATCACGGCGCAGGACTCGGGTGCGGTCGTGCTGTGCCAGCGCGAGGGCACGGTGGACTACGTCGACTCGCAGCGCATCATCATCCGTGTCTCCGGGGAAGGATACGGGCTCAAGGAGACCGAGGACTTCGGCGCCGACATTTACAACCTGACGAAGTTCAAGCGTTCGAACCAGAACACCTGCATCAACCAGAAGCCGGTGGTGCAGGTGGGGCAGAAGGTCCAGCGGGCGACGGTGCTGG
>JANMQK010000158.1:0-3703 GCA_031370485.1 Acidobacteriota bacterium
GGACGGGATCAGCGACATCATCTTCGGCGACCCGCTGCACATCTGCACCGGGACTTGCCTCGCGGCGACGCTCACCGGCTACTACAGCACGAGCATCACCGGCACCTGCGGCGGCCTGACGGTGGACAAGATCACCGACTCCGACGTCGCGTTCAATCTCTCCTACGACTACACGACCCCCGCCCAGGGGAGCTGCAGCAGCGAGATCTATCTCGACTCGGTTGTGGCGCACGAGGTGGGGCACGTCATCGGCCTCGCGCACTCGAACACGTCGGCGGCGCTCATGTACCCGAGCGTGGCTTACTGCAACGACAAGCAGATCGCCAGTGACGACATCAACGGCCGGAACGCGCTCTACAACTGCACCCTCGTCGAGGGGGGCGGTGGCGGCTGCTTCCCCAAGGGCACGTCGTGCACGAGCAACAGCCAGTGCTGCTCGAACTCGTGCAAGGGCAAGGCCGGAAGCAAGACCTGCAGGTAGGGAGATCGCGGCGCCCCGGCGCCGGGAAGTCCGAAGGGCGGCCGGTGAAGTGCGCCGGGGGCTTTCTCTACCCATATTCGTGAGCAGTCGAGGTCTTGACTGCACCCGCTCTTGAGCGTACTGTTCAAGACAATCACGCTTCTGAGAGGGCATCAATGAGCCACGATCCTCGCGGTCCGGAGGGAGGCACATTCCCTCTCGCCTCGTTCCGCACCCTGCTCGTGGCCCTTGGGGCGCTCGCCGGCTTCCAGCATTCCTCGGCCGTCTTCGCCGCCCCGGAGCCGAGCGCGACATATTTTTGCGAGCCCACGTTTGTTGCCGGCCAACCTGGGGTGTCCGCGCTGACGCCCGTGGATCCTCTCGAGCAAAGCGGGTTCGAGACCGCGACCCTGTTCGGCAAGACACGCAAGGTGTACCGCTACTCCGGGAACCGGGATCCGACGGAGGAAGAGGCGGGGCTACGGCTCGACATGGGCAGCCTCGCTACGCCCAACTTTTACTCCATCGAGATGGTTTTTGAATTCGTCGATGGAGACTTCCGGAGAGTCCTGGATCCCACCAACGGCACCGGCGGCAGAGGACTCTATGTCAACGAGAACAACCTTCTCCAGTTGTACGGGGATAACGCCAACACCATTGCGACCGGTACCACGTTTTTTACGCTGAACCAGTTCCACCACCTCGTCGTGACGGTGAATGCCCCTACCGTAACGGTCTATCTGGATGGGCACCAGGAGTTCAGCGTCACGGCCTTCACCGCCATGCAATTTGGCGGTGTCCTCGGCTTTTTCATTGATAGAGACGGCGAGTATGCGAATGGCAGGGTCGCGCTGATCAACGTGTATAACGCCCTCACGCCTGCGCAGGTCTCAGAGCTCGCCGCCGACCCGTTCAAGATTTGCGGATGTCGGACTGAGCTCATCGACCCCAATCCCTCTCT
The DNA here is from genome assembly GCA_031370485.1 of Acidobacteriota bacterium. Lineage (GTDB taxonomy): Bacteria > Acidobacteriota > Polarisedimenticolia > Gp22-AA2 > Gp22-AA2 > JANMQK01. The sequence goes on from JANMQK010000158.1 coordinate 1,422, forward strand.
GGTGTGCGGCACTGGGGTATGCACCGATCGCGACATGCTCAACACGGAAAATCTCAAGACAGTCGAAGGCCTCGCGGCGGACGGCACGACCCGCCTCCTGTTGCGGGTGACCGTGCCGGGACCAGGGACGGTCGAGTTCGCGCTGGAGGACGAGGCCGGAGAGACGGCGGGCGTGGGCACACTGACCTCGCCAGGCGGGAACGAGAATGCCACCTCCCTGTCCCTGCCTGTCGAAGCGGGAGCGGCGCATCAGAGATCCTTTGCCGTCCTTAAGGCCCCCGATGACTTTGTCAGAACATCTGCAGATTGGCCGCTCGCTGCCCGCACGCTGAACTTGCACGTCACTTTTCACCCGGAACCTGATGGAGACGCGGCCACCTGCCCGGCGGAGATCTCACTGCGCCGGCCGCCGCTCGTCTTCTTGCACGGAATATGGGCCGACCGGGGGGCATGGCTCTGGCCGCTCGTCTACGAAGACCCGCGATTCGTGGTGCAGAACGAGGACTGGTCCGATACGAACGATCGTTCCCTGCGGCTTGGGTACATTCACGCCTACCAGGGCATCTCGCGGGCCCTCAGATTGATGCGCCTCCAGCATATCGCCGCGTCCCGCGCCGACGTGTTCGGGCACAGCACGGGCGGTCTCCTGTTCCGCAAGTACGCGGCGAGCAAGCGCTTCATCCGGAAGGATAATTTCAGCACGGGGGACATCCACAAGCTGATCACGGTCGATACGCCTCATGGCGGCAGTCCTCTCGCGAATTCTCTGTTCAGCACGATCAATGCTCCCATCATCGGACCCTTCCTGGATACGGCGCTGAAGGTCTACAAGCACTGCGCCAGTTGCGGCCTCATAGAGGACCTCAGGATCGACAGCCCCGAGATCCTCAATATGCTGGCGACACCGGTCCCCGCGCATGCCATCGTCGGCAAGGGAGGGTCCGATATCATGCAGGAGGCCCTCGAGAGTTTTCTCCCCGGGGAAATTCAGGCGCTGCTGGACATATTGAGATTCTTCGGGCTTCTCCCCGAGGACATTTTTCCGCCCGCGCTTCAGCATGACTTCGCCGTCGGCCGCCTGAGCCAGGAGGGGGGCCTGGGTACCGACTCCAGCAGAACCTCTCCGTTCGGCCTCTCCGCGGCCACCCTGGATCTCGGCGTGCACATCACCATGCCGTGGGAAACGCGTGTGAACGACCGTGCGGTGGCGCTTCTGAATACGCCCGTCACCGACTCGGCGGTGTTCGCCCCCGGTTTTCCCCCCGGGCCGAGCGCGGGGTACCTGCCGCAGGAGATGGTCTCGCTGGCGCGGCCGAGGATCACTCCAAGGGGCTTCCTGGCGGGCGGGATCGCCATTACGCAGCCGGCCGCGGGGACTCATTTCCTGCCCGGTCAGCCGCTCTTCGTGAAGGTGGAGCCCGTGGGGGGCTTCGTTCCCGCCAGGGTGCTCATCACCACGGACCATGACGCGCGCTTTCTCGCGGGTCCGCCCTTCGAGGCCAGCCTCGCCGTGCCCGCCGACTCGACCGGGGCGATCACGATCAAAGCCTTCGCGTTCGACGCCGGCGACACCTTCACCTCCGCCGAGGATCTGGCTGTGCCGATCGACGTCCCGGCGACACTCGTCGGGATAGAGGTGCGCCCCGAGACGGTATATCTTTTTTCCTGGGCGCCCCCCCAGCGCCTCACCGTCGTGGGACACTACAGCGACGGGGTTGACCGTGACGTCACCTCGGCCTCGCAAGGCAGCGTCTATGAGTCGGCCTCACCGTATAACGTCACGGTCGATCTGGAGGGATACGTCAGCGGATTCGTCCTGGGCGCGTACACTGTCACCGTCACGAACGGCGGATACGGCGCCAACGCGACGGTAAGCGTCGAATCGGTGCCGCTGACGCTCTGGATGGATGATATCGTCGTGGGCTGGCCGCGGGTGGCGGACGCGTACGGCTACGACGTCGTTCAGGGGAGCCTGTCGGTCCTGAGCGCCAGCCAGGGCGATTTCAGCGTGGCCACCACGAGGTGCGTCGCGTCCAATCATCCCTCCACCGTGTTCTATTTCGATGGCGAGCAACCTCCCACGGGCGATGGTTTCTGGTACCTCGCCCGGGCTCGCGACCTCGGAACGCCACGCTCCTACGACGAAAGCGAGTTCCCCACCGACAGCCAGGTCGGCTCGCCAGACGCCGGCATCGCCGCCTCCGCCGGCGCGTGCCCGTAGCCAACAGGCTCCTACGTCAGCCGCCCCAACGCCCGATGCAGCTGAAGCCGCCGCAGCCAAG
>JANMQK010000184.1:0-1840 GCA_031370485.1 Acidobacteriota bacterium
CTGGGTGTGAGCTTCGATCCCATCGAAGCCGCCACTGCCCTGGAGCATGCCGCGGATTGGATCGCGAGCCGCAGGCGGCCTCCGGCCATCATCGTCCATGCGAACGTTCACTCGTGCGTGACGTCATTGGACGATCCGCTCTACAAGCAAGCCGTCGATGAAGCCGACCTGGCCGTGCCCGACGGAATGCCGCTGGTCTGGATCGCCCGCAGCCGCGGGTATCCCGTCCATCGTCGTGTCTATGGTCCGGATCTCGTGCTGGCTCTGGCGGCAGTCGGGGCCCGTCGCGGGTGGCGTGCGTTCCTGTACGGAGGCGCCCCCGGAGTGGGCCGGGATCTGGCGGGTCGTCTCGAGAGGCAATTCCCGGGACTGAAAATCGTGGGATGCCACGCTCCTCCTTATCGAGCCCTCTCTCCGGAAGAGGATGCCGCCTGCTGCGAGATGATCAACGCCTCACGCCCCGACATCGTGTGGGTCAGCCTGGGGGGACCCAGGCAGGATCGCTGGATGGCGGAACATCGCGATCGCCTGGACGCATCGGTCCTCCATGGCGTCGGGGCTGCCTTCGACTTTTTGACCGGTCGGGTGCGGCAAGCGCCCGGCTGGCTCAGGGATCTCGGATTTGAGTGGGCCTACAGGCTTTACCGGGAGCCCAGGCGGCTCTGGAGACGGTACCTGATCGGGAACGCGCGATTCGTGGTCAGGGTCGTTCCCGAGCTGGTGCGCAGACGCGATGACACGCCGGGCGACCACTGATGCGAGGGTCTGACTCTTTCGAACGCCGAGGGGAAGGCGGCGTGCTAGGATTCCCGGCGTGATGACGACGAGGATCGGTATCGCGGACCCGGCCTGGGAGTACCGCACGCTCAAGGCGGACATCGACGCGGCGGTCGAGGGGGTGCTGGCGTCGGGGCAGTATGTCGGCGGGCCGGAGGTGCAGGGGCTCGAGAAGGAGTTCGCGGAATTCGCCCACGCGGCGCATGCGGTCGCGGTCGGCAGCGGGACCGACGCGCTGCGGTTCGCGCTGACGGCGGCCGGGGTGACGGCGGGGGACGACGTCGTGACCTCTCCCATGACGTTCATCGCCACGACCGAGGCGATCAGCCAGGCGGGCGCGCGGCCCGTCTTCGCGGACATCGACCCCCGCTCCTTCAACCTCGACCCGGCGCGTCTCGAGAAAGCGCTGACACCGCGCACCCGGGCGATCGTCCCGGTCTACCTCTACGGCCAGACGGCCGACATGGACCCGATCCGCGACCTGGCGCGGCGGCGCGGGCTGGTGGTCGTGGAAGACGCCTGCCAGGCGCACGGGGCGCTTTACCGCGGCAAGCCGGCGGGCACCCTGGGAGAGGTGGGATGCTTCTCCTTCTATCCCACGAAGAACCTCGGGGCGTGCGGCGAGGGGGGCATGGTGACGACCGATCGGGCCGACATCGCCGACCGGGTGCGGCGGCTGCGCGACCATGGGCAGGTCGAGAAATACCGGCATGTCGAGGAGGGGTACAACGGCCGGCTCGACGCCATACAGGCCGCCATCCTGCGGATCAAGCTGCGGCGCCTCGCCGCCTGGAACGAGCGGCGGAGGGAGCTGGCGGCGCGCTACCGCGCCGGCCTGGAGCCTGTGGCCGGGCTGGTCCTCCCGGCAGAAATGCCCTGGGCGCGGCACGTCTACCACCTGTTCGCGGTCCGGTTCCCCGGCCGCGATAAGGTCCGCGAGGCGCTGCGCGAGCGGGGCATCGACACCGGCATGCACTATCCCGTGCCGCTTCATCTGCAAGAGGCCTACGCCTCGATGCGGCTGGGGGAGGGTTCCTTCCCCGAGGCCGAGCGGGCCGCCCGT
>JANMQK010000206.1:0-2021 GCA_031370485.1 Acidobacteriota bacterium
GAAGCGGGCGACCGTGGGATTGCCGCCGTCGTAGAGCCGGCAGGTCTTGAGCGTGCGCGAGAACAGGTTGAGCCAGCTTGCGACCGCCTTGATGGCCGCCTGTTCCGCCATGGTGCGCTCGCGGACCGGGGCGTCCTCGTCCTGCTGCGCGTTCCTCTTGGCCATGATGATCCCGGCTCCCTGGGTGACTTCCGCACGAAATGTCCCTCTCTGTATCGGCCCGGCCGCGGGGCGGCTTGAGCGGGGAAACGCCATGCGCCGCGTCGACTTGACCCCCCCCCCGCGCCCCGGATTCGCACCTCCCGCGGGCCCGGGGGGCGCTGGGCCGTCCTTCTTCCGCGCGCGTCGGCGCGGGTTTGACGGGGGAGCGGGCCCCCCCGACAATCCCGCCCCTGCTCCGCCGTCCGCCCCGTTCCGGAGGATTCCGCCCCCATGTTTCGCCGCCCAACGCTCGTCGTCGCGCTCGTCGTCCTGGCACTCATGCGCTTCGCCCCCTCCGTCGCGGCCCTCGAGGAGTGCCGCCTCATGCGCCAGCCCGACGTCGCGGGCGGCAGGATCGTGTTCGTCTACGCCGGCGACCTGTGGATGGTCGCTCGCACGGGCGGCACCGCCGCGCGGCTCACGACGCACGACGGGGTCGAGCGCTTTCCCAAGCTCTCCCCCGACGGGAAGACCGTGGCCTTCACGGCCGAGTACGACGGCAATGTCGACGCCTACACGATCCCCCTCGAGGGGGGCGAGCCGACGCGCCTCACCTGGCACCCCGACGTCGACCTGGTCGCCGAGTGGTATCCGGACGGCAAGGCCGTCCTCGTCCGCTCCCGGCGCGCCTCGGCGATCCAGCGCTTCGACCGCTTCTTCCGCGTGCCCGCGGGCGGCGGCTTCGAGCAGCCGCTCGCACTCCCCACCGGCGGCTACGCCTCGTTCGCGCCCGACGGCGGCGCGCTGGCCTTCGTCTCGCCCAGCTACGACAACCGGACGTGGAAGCGCTACCGCGGCGGCAACGCGCCCCAGATCTGGACCTACGATTTCAAGGCCAACCGCTCCGAGCGGATCACCGAGTGGGCGGGGCCGAACGAGTGGCCGATGTGGATCGGGCGCACGATCTACTACTGCTCGGACCAGGGCGGGCGGCGCGCGAACCTGTGGGCCTACGACCTCGACCGCAAGAGCCGGCGCCAGGTGACGCGCTTCGAGGACGACGACGTCCGCTGGCCGAGCGCGGGATCGGACGCCATCGTGTTCGAGAACGGCGGCTACCTCTACGTCATGGACGTTCCGGGCGAGAAGCTGACCCGGCTCCGTGTCCTGGTGCCGGATGACAAGCCGTTCGCGCGCGCCGAGTTCCGCAACGTCGCGAAGTGGACGAAAGGCTGGAGCCTGTCGCCCTCGGGCAAGCGGGCCGTCCTCGAGGCCCGCGGCGAGCTATTCTCCGTACCAGCCGAGAAGGGCGACGTGCGCAATCTCACGCAGACGCCCGGCACGCGCGAGCGCGACCCGGCATGGTCGCCCGACGGCCGCTGGGTCGCCTTCCTCTCCGACGCGAGCGGCGAGCTCGAGCTCCACGTCGTGGGGGGCGACGGCCGCACCCCCGATCGGCAGGTCACGCGGGGCGGCACGACGTTCCGCTTTGCACCCCTATGGTCGCCCGATTCGAAGAAGCTCGCCTTCTCCGACAAGACCCGGACGCTCTGGATCTGCGACGTCGCGACCGGGAGGCTCCAGCGCGTGGACAAGAGCGAGTACGGGGAGATCCAGCAGTTCGCCTGGTCGGGGGATTCGCGCTGGATCGCGTACGCCAGGCCGGCGGCGAACAACTTCACCCGGATCGAGATGGTCTCGATCGCGAGCGCCCGAAGCGCCGGGATCTCGGACGGGATGACCGACGATGTCTCGCCCGCCTTCGATCCCGACGGGCGCTACCTCTACTTCATCTCGCGGCGCAAGGTGGACCTGCCCGCATTCGCCTTCGAGTACGCCTTCCCGTTCGCGCGCACCGACAAGATCTACGCCGTCTCGCT
>JANMQK010000245.1:0-10909 GCA_031370485.1 Acidobacteriota bacterium
CGACGGCGTGCGCGCCGGCGCCGACAACTGCCCTCTTCCGGCGAACTCGGATCAGCTGGACACCGACCTCGACGGGCTCGGCGACGCCTGCGACCCGGACGACGACAATGACGGCGTGCTGGACGGCGCCGACAACTGCCCGCTGACGCCTAACTCGGATCAGCTGGACACCGACCACGACGGGCTCGGCAACGCCTGCGATCCGGACGACGACAACGACGGTGTCCTCGACGGCGCCGACAACTGCCCCCTGGTCGCCAACGCGAACCAGGCCGATTTCGACCTGGATCACATCGGCGACGCCTGCGACCCGCAGACCGGGCCGCCGGTGGACAAGGACCAGTGCAAGAACGGAGGCTGGGCGAGGTTCGATGTCCCGGCGAAGTTCAAGAACCAGGGACAGTGCGTCAGCTTCGTCGAGTCGAACAGGCCGTCGAAGAACCCGAACAGGTGACGATTCGGGCATGACGGCTCGCTGGATCTCCCGCGGGACCGTCTGATGGCACACGACCTCCCTCCGGGAGCGGCTGCGGGGACGCAGGGGCCGCTCCGGAGGGAGGTTTTTTTGTCTCGCGGGGTCCGCCTATCCGGGCGTCCTCACGGCCCGTCGCGGCGCATGGTGTCCGGCGCGGTCTCCGGCGCCCCCGCGCAGCAGGTGTCCGCGGATTCGCGCCGCCGGGGGTCCTGCGGGGCTTCCCGGCGTCCGTGCAGGATGTGCCTCATCGCCAGGATGGGGTGGCGGTAGATCATCCGGGGACCCGCGTAGCGCATCACATCCTTGACCCTCGTGCGCATCGCCGGCTGGTAGCAGTGCACGGGGCACCGGGCGCAGGTCGGCTTGACGTCACCGAAGAGACACTTCTCGAGCCGCCGCTCGGAGTAGGCGAGGACATCGGAGCAGTCCGGGCAGAGGCCCCGCCCCTTGCCATGATGGTCGTGGCAGTAGATGCGAAGCATGGCGCCGATCGTGTCCCGCTCGCGGCGCCGACCCGGGCCGATCTTCTCAACTGGTTCGGTCACACGCCCTCCCGCTCTGCTGGAATCGGTCGATCAGCCATCGCGTCAATCTTACGGCCAAACGAGTCGGCGTCGCACCGAAGCCGCCGGGAATTCCGTCGCTGAAAATGGAAGCGCGGAGCGGGCGCCCGTGGTCGGGCCCGCGCTCCGCGCCTGGTATCAGCCCGCGAGCGGGCGGGACGGCTGCTACTTCTCCGGGCCGTCACCGGGCCGGGCGTTCCGAGTCACGGGGGTCCCCTCCGGCGGAACGGAGCGGCCGCCGTCGTCGCCGCGGCGCGCGAGGATCCGCCCCACGATCGGCTCGAGCCGCGCGACGCTCGCGGACGCCCTCCCCCCGGAATCGCCGGCCTCGACCGCGGCGCGGTACTCTTCGAGTGCCTCCTCGGTCCGGCCGAGCCGTTCGAGGACGACACCCAGGTTGTTGCGGACGTAGGCGACCCTGGGGAGGGCGTCCCGCGCGGCCTCGAGGTGGGGCTGGGCTTCCGTGAGGCGGCCCCCCTAGAGGAGCGTGTGGCCGAGAGTGTTGGCCACGTAACCGTTGCCGGGTTCGGCGGCGCGCGCCTTCCCGAGCGTTTCAAGGGCCTCGTCGGTCCGCCGCAGCGCCGCCAGGGCCCGTCCGCGCTGATGCAGCAGGTCCACGGAGGTAGCGTCGATGCCGAGCCCGGCGTCAGCGGCATCGAGAGCCCCCTGCGCGTCGCCGAGATCCATCCGGACCCGCGCCAGGTTGACCCGGGTCTTGACGGATCCTTCGTCCAGCTCGGCGGCGCGCAGCATTGCCTTCTCGGCCTCCGCGTTCTTACCCGCCTTCCACAGCGACAGGCCGAGAAGGTAACGGACGTACGGTTCGTCGGGGCGGCCGTCTGCAGCCACCTGGAGCGCCGCGGAGGCGCCCGAATAGTCCCCCGACTCGAAGAGAGAGACCCCTTCCTGCCATGCCGTCCGTGCCCGCGCGGGGTCGGGCGGCGCGGCGGGCATTTGCACTTCCGGCGACGCCGGACCGATCGGTTCGGAAGCCGACGGCTGTTGCAACGGTGTCGTGGCGGTCGAAGCCACCGGCGTCGTGGTCGTCTCCGTGCTGGTCGGGCTCTTTTTCTCGCCGCACGCCAGCGTGAGCGCCGCGACCCCCAGAATGCCGAGAGCCACACCGAGCGCCCGACGGCGTTCTTGGATTTGCTGTCTGGTCTTCATGCTCCACCTCATCGGCCCGGTGGAAAATCCCGCAAGCGGGTGGCCGGGCCGCAGGATCCCATAGCGAAGCGGGTGCCAGGATGGGCGTGGGTCCGAAATGGCTGTGACACATGCATTTCGCCGGGATCGCCAGGGCCGGTCCGCTACAAGGCGTGTGCGGGGGGCCCGGAGCGTGTGCGCCGGGACACGCTGAGGCGGGGATTCAATCTTCGGGAGGACGCTCGATCTTGAGCGACTTGATTTTCTTGTAGAGGTGGCTGCGCTCGAGATTCAGCTCCCTGGCGGCCTTGGACATCCGCCAGCGGTTGCGCTCGAGCACGTTCAGGATGATGTCGCGCTCGTGTCGGCGCAGCGCGTCGGCGAGAGGAAGGGGGGCCGGCGGGGTCGCGGTCTGCGGCGTGCCGGCCTGCGTGGCGTCGGGCTGAGGCACGCCGGGCTGCGCGCCACCGCCCGGCGCAGCGGCGACTGGCGCTCCGGCGCCTAGAAACGCCAGGTGCTCTGCGCTGATCGACGCGTCGGGGACCAGGATCGCGACCCGTTCCATGGCGTTGCGAAGCTCGCGGACGTTCCCGGGCCAGTCGTGGTGCTCGAGGGCCGCCAGGGCCGCGGCGGAGAGCACGCGAGGGCGGACGCGGTTGCGCCGGCAGGCGGCTTCGAAGAAATGCCGGGCCAGGAGCGCGATGTCATCGCGCCGTTCCCGCAGAGGGGGCACGCGGACGGGCACGACCAGAAGACGGTAATAGAGATCCTGGCGGAACCGGCCCGCGGCGACCTCCGCCTCGAGATCGCGGTTCGTGGCGGCGATGACCCTCACATCGACCCGCTCGCTCGAGCCGCCGCCAATACGTTCGACCTCGCCCGACTCGAGCGCGCGCAGCATCTTCGGCTGGAGAGCGAGCGGGATCTCCCCCACCTCGTCGAGAAACAGCGTCCCGCCGTCCGCCTGCTGGAATTTCCCCCTGCGGGCCTCGGTCGCCCCCGTGAAGGCCCCGCGCGCGTGGCCGAACAGCTCGCTTTCGACAAGGGTTTCGGGGATGGCCGCGCAGTTGACGGTGACGAGCGGCCCGCCGCTCCGGGCGCTCGCGGCGTGGATGGCGCGGGCCACGACCTCCTTGCCGGTGCCGTTCTCCCCCAGGAGAAGAACGCCCGCCTCGGTCGGAGCGACCTTCCGCACGACCTGCGCCAGCGCCTTCATGGGGGGCGACCCGCCCAGGATCCCGGCGCCGATCCCGGCCTCTTCGCTGAGGCGGCGGTTCTCGGCCAGCAGCCTCTCGACCTTCAGGGCGTTCTCCACCGCGAGCAGGATCCGCTCGACCGCCGGCGGCTTTTCGATGAAGTCGAACGCGCCGAGCCGCACCGCTTTGACCGCCTTTTCGATAGTCCCGTGGGCGGTCAGCACGACCACCGGCACGCGCGGCCCGGAGTCCGCCATCGTCTGCAGCACTCCGAGGCCGTCGAGGATCGGCATCTGGAGATCCAGGATCATGAGGTCGACGCCGCCCCCCAGAAGGTGCTCCAGGGCCTGCGCGCCGCTTTCGGCTTCGAGGGTGGCGTACCCCTCGAGGCGGAGGGCCCGGGTGAGGGTGGCGCGGATGTTTTTCTCGTCGTCGGCGATCAGGATGGTCGGCATCGTCAGTTCGTTCTCCCGCGCTTCACGCCCGGCCCGGTGAGGGCCCGGAGATCGGCAGGCGGATTGTTATGACCGCCCCGCCCCCGGGGGCCCCGCCCGCCCGGATCGTGCCGCCATGCTCGATGACGGTGCGATAGACTATCGCCATTCCCAGCCCGGTGCCTCCCCGGTCGGCGCGCGTCGTGAAGTAGGGTTCGAAGACGTGGCGCAGCGCCTCGGGCTCGAATCCGCCGCCCGTGTCTCCGATCTCGATCTCCGCCAGATCCTCGGGGAGCGCCCCGCGCGTCGCGGTGACGCGGCGCACCGCAATCGACAGGCGGCGCTCGGTGACCGCCTCCATCGAGTCCAGGGCGTTGGCCAGGACGTTTTTCAGCGCCCGGCCGATCTGCTCGGGGTCGGCGCGGACCGTATCCGGGGCCTGGGCGTCGTCCAGCGCGACCCGTACGCCGAGCGCCTCGATCCTCGGCGCGAACAGCTGCAGGGCCTGGGACACGAGCTTGCGCAGATCGCAGGGCGCCGGCGCCGGCCGGGGCAGCCGCGCGAAAAGGGAGAACTCGTCCACCAGGCGCTTCAGGGTCTGCACCTCCTCCAGGATCGTCGCGGTTTCCTCCTGGAACGCGCGGTCGAATTCCTGCGGTGTCTTCTCGCGCGTGCGTCTCAGGTTCTGCACCGCGATCATGATGGGGGAAAGCGGATTCTTGACCTCGTGCGCGATCCGCTGCGCCACCCCCTGCCAGGCGGCAATCTGTTCGGCGGCGCCCCGCTGCCTCTCGCTGTGCGCCAGGGCCTCGAGCATCTCGTCGAACGCGATCGTCAGGCGCCGCACTTCGTCCTTGGCCTGCGCGGGGGAGAGCGGTCCCCCGGCGCGCTCGGCCGCGAGCGCCTCGGCCCTGGTGGCGAGAGCGCGGACGGGACGCGCGATCCCCGCCGCGAGGACCATCGCCACGAGAAGCGAGATCAGGACCGCGAAGGGAGCCACGCCGGCGAACGTGCCGAGGAATTCCCGCCGGACCGTCCGGGCATCCCCGGCGGGGACCGAGACCCGCACGCTCCAGCCGCTGTCGCCTATCGGGACATCGAGCGTGAGCCGGGCTCTTCGCGGGAACGCGCCTCCGGCCGACTCCACCGCCTGGCCCGAAGAGTCGATCAGCGACACGGGCTCTCCGAGGATTTCGCTGGCGCCGACGACGAACCCGGCTCCGACTTCGCTGCCCCCAACCAGGCTCAGCACGTCCCGCCCCGGCACGTCCCGCCCCAGGATCGCCGCCTGCCGGGAGAAGAATGCCATCGACACGCTCAGGTCCGCATGCTCCGGCAAAGGCCGGAGCGCCACGTCCCCCTCGTCGAGGTCGGCGTAGGAGACCGCGGGGGCCGCTTCGATCTCCTGGCCCGATGTCGCGAGGATCGCCCCCTTGGCGTTGCACACCTCGAGATAGTCGAGTCCGTGGCGCTCGGCCAGCGCGCGGACCGTCGTGCCGGCGGCTGCGGCCGGTCCCTGCAGCAGCGGTTGCCTGATGGAGCGGCTGGCGACCAATTCCTTGGATGCCATTTTAACGCGGGAAACTATATCGGCTTTTCGCCGCTCGATGAGGACGACCGCCTGGCGGCGAGCGGCCATGAGCCGCTGTTCGGCGTCCTCCTGCGCGCGCTTCTCCGCCTGCAGCATCGGCACGCCTATCGCGACGCACACCGGCAGAAGCGCGCTGAAGGCCAGAGCCAAGGCCAGCTTCATTCGAAGCGTCATGCCGCGACTCTATTTCACGCCCCGGACCGGCGCAAGCGGCGCCACGGCGCCGGGCCGTCCGGTCGTGGGTCGCATCGTCTTATGTTGCATTATCTTGTGGCCCGGCTGAGCATTTGGTTGTATAGGGGAAGGCCTGTCGTCGCCACCCGGTCGCAGCTGACTTTCCGAGGAGGCTGTGGATGGGCAGGACAGGGTTCGATTTCGCCGCCGTGGTTCTCGCCGCCTTCGTGGTCGCGGGGTCTGCCGCGCCCGCCCTCACGGCCGATCCCATCCTTCTGGTTGATCCCGACGCCTCCATCGGGTCGCACCCGGGGTCCCCGGGTGACGCGCGCCCGGGTCATGTCGCCGGTGAGATTGTCGTGCAGTTGAAGAGTGACCTCGCGGCCGGAGCGCGCGCCCGCCTCGACAACGGCGCCCGGGTGTGGGGCGCACGGACCGGCTCGTTCTCGCTCGACGCTCTCGCCGACAGGTTCCGGGTCCGCGAGATCCGTTCCCTCCTGCATCCGGCGATCGCGGCTCGACGCGCTCCTGCCGTGCCGTCGCCCCTGGATCCCTTTTTCCTGATTGGTCTCGGCGAGGGTCAGGACCCGCTGCAGGCGGTCGAGGCCTACCGGAAGGACCCGGGCGTCCTGAACGCCCAGCTCAATTACCTTTACGCGCCGGACGCGACCCCCAACGACCCGCTCTATCCGCAGCAATGGGCTCATCCTCTCGCGGGCGCGCCCGCGGGATGGTCGATTTCCACCGGGTCGGGCGCGGTCCGTATCATCATCGCGATCATCGGCACGGGGATGCAGCTCGATCATCCCGACCTCGCGCCCAACATCGTGCCGGGATACGACTTCTTCGATGACGACCCGGTGCCCGCCCCCGGCCCGTCCGAGACGCACGAGACGAGCGTCGCCGGGGTCGCCGCGGCCGCAGGAAACAACGGCCTGGGGATAGCGGGGGTCTGCTGGGGCTGCAGGATCATGCCGTTGCGCGTGAACTACACGACGGTGCAGGTGGCGCAGGCGGTCGCCTTTGCTGTGGACCACGGCGCCCGGGTCGTGAACATGAGCTTCGGCAACTACGATATCGCCAAGTACGGGCCGGACACGGCGGTCGAGGCGGCAATCAACGACGGCTACGCCAGGAACGTCGTGATGGTCGCGACCGCGGGGAACGACGCCATCGATGCGAAGAGGTACCCGGCGGCCCTCGCGACCGTGATCGACGTGGCGGCGACCGATCGGCTCGACGGGCGCGCGAGTTTCTCGAATTTCGGATCCGCAGTGGATGTCGCGGCCCCTGGCGCCGGCGTGCTCTCCACGATTGTCGGCGGCGGCTACGGGGAAGTCTCCGGGACCTCTTTCTCGGCGCCCTACGTCTCCGGTCTGGCCGGGCTGATCCTGGCTAAAAACCCGGCCCTGGCGCCCGGCACCGTGCGGCTGATGATCGAGTACACGGCGGACCGCATAGCGCCCGACCGGTTTATCGGCTCGGGCCGGGTGAACGTTGGGCGCGCTCTCGCCCTGAACGGCGAGCCCGCGCCGGCCGCCGTTCTGAAGGCGCCCTGGAACGGGACGGTCATCGGCCCCGGTGATCTGGCGATCGAGGGAACGGCCCTGGGGGCCGGCTACTCCCTCGACTACCGGACCGGATCCACCTCGACATGGGTCCATTTCGACGAGGGCAACCGCACCGTCGACGGTGTTCTCGGCACGTTCCGGCCGGCGTCCCTCGGCGAGGGGCCCGTCCAGATCCGACTCTCGGCGATCTTCGGGGGAGCCATGGCCCAGGACCAGGTAGGCCTCTACCGGGCGGGGGACTACCCGGCCCAGGCCGGCTGGCCGCGAACGGGGGCCCCGGTGATCGTCGCGTCTCCCGTCTTCGCCGACCTCGACCACGACGGGCGCCAGGAGGTCGTGATCGCGCGCCGGGGCTTCGGCAACGTGGAGGTCCTGCGCAGCGACGGCTCCATGGCCCCGGGGTGGCCTCCCGTGTGGGGCGGGATCGATTCACCGACGACCCCATCGGTCGGGGACATCGACGGCGACGGAGAGGCGGAGATCGTGGTTGCCTCCCGAAGCGACGCCATGGTCACCGCGTGGCATAAGAACGGCACTCTGGTCGCCGGGTTCCCGCGCTACGCCGGCAAGCCGGGAGCGCGCGACTTCATCTGGGGGGCCGCCACGCTGGCCAACCTGGATGGCGATCCGGCCCTCGAGATCATCACCCTCGCCGCCAGCGGCACGATGTCCATCATGAAAGGGAACGGCACGGACCTGCCGGGCTGGCCCCAATTGCTCTCCCCGAACATCCAGTCGTCGGCCGCCGTGGGGGACCTCGACGGCGACGGCCGTGTCGAGATCGTCGTCCGCCAGTCCTCGGCGATCTACGTCCTCAGGCCCGACGGCTCGATCCCCCCCGGATGGCCGCGGCCGGTGAATGTCGCGGGGGGTGCCTCGCCGGTTCTCTGTGATCTCGACGGCGACGGGACGCTCGAGATCATCGACGCGGGGCTCAAAGGCGGCGTCGGGGTTTTCGACCGCTCCGGCATCCTGAAGGTGTGGGCACCGCTGGCGGGCAGCTTCGGCTACTCCTCCCTTTCCGTCGGGGATCTCTACGGAGACGGCCGGAAGGAGATATTCATTGGAGATGACTCCGGCGTAATCCAGGGCCTCGACGCGCTGGGCGGCTCCCTGCCGGGATGGCCGGTGGTGACGCGGGGCGACGTGAACGGAGCGCCGCTCATCGCCGACCTCGACGGCGACGGCCTGCAGGAAGTGATAGCCGCGTCCGCGGACGGGACGCTGCGCGCCTGGCACCGTGACGGAAGCCCGGCGCTGGTGGCGATCGCCGGGTCGGGCCTGGACGGCTCGCCCGCGGTCGGCGATCTCGACGGCGACGGCGATGTCGAGCTCATCGGCGCGACCGTGGGGGGGGACGTCGTCGCGCTCGATCTGCCCGGATCCTATTCCCCGGACCGCTCCGACTGGCCGATGTTCCAGCACGATGCGCGCCACACGGGCCTTTGCCGATCCCTGGACACCTCCCTCAGGCCGAGAAACTTCCGGGGAAGCGTGTCGACGCTGCTCTCCGGCACGGTGGACCTGGCGTGGGACCCGCCGGTGGGCGCGGCGCGGGTCGCGGGATACGAGCTGAGCCGCAACGGCGTGCTGCTGGCGCTGCTCGGCCCGGGAGGCTCTTACTCCGACAGGGCCGCCGCCATAGGGGTGGAGTACCGTTACGCGCTCCGGGGGTTTGACTCGGAAGGGCGGATGTCCCCACCGGCGGTCGCCGGTCCCCTGACCCTTGCCGACACGAACCCGCCCGGTCCGCCCGGGGCCCTGGCGATGGAGTTCGCGGCGATCGATAGGGACAAGGCGGCCGGGCTTCTCGTCTGGACCGCCGCGACGGACAACATCGGGGTCAATAACCTGGGGATCGCCCAGTATCGAGTTTTCAAGAACGGCCATCTCGTCGCCACGCAGCCTGGCGGCGTGACGAGCTATCTGGATTCCCCGCTCAAGGTCGGGTCAAAGCAGAAATACTACGTCGTGGCCGTGGATGTCGCGGGCAACATCTCGGCCCCCACCGAAACCCTGACCGTCACGGTTCCCAGGCTGCCGTTTCCCTAGTCCGGAAGTTCGGTCTTCGCACACGCCGGCGGCCGCGGTCCCTGACATCGTTCCCCGGCCTATACTACGCAACCGGCCGCGCCCCCCTTGCGGCCGCCCCGGAGCGGCGTATGCGGGAACGTCTCGGGAAATCATCGTTCCGAAACGACGCCGAGCTGGTGTCGGTCGTGCTGTTCTGGGCCTTCAACCTTCCCGTCGTCAAGGTCGGGCTGCGCGAGGTCGAGCCGCTCGCCTACAACATCGTCAGGTTCCTGTGCGCCTCGGTCGTCCTCCTGGCCCTGACCCATTTCATGGAAGGCGGCCTGACGGTGCGGCGGGCGGACCTTGGGCGGCTGCTTCTCCTGGGTGTCGTCGGGCACACCATCTACCAGATCTGCTTCATCGAGGGGCTGGCGCGGACCACCGCCTCGTCCACGGCGCTCCTGTTCGGCTGCACGCCAGTCGTCGTGGCGCTGATGTCCCGCCTGGCCGGGCACGAGCGCATCGGTCCGGCCGGGGCCGTTGGGGCGCTGCTCGGCTTCTACGGCGTGTATCTCATCGTCGGGGGGGCGAAGGGGATGCAGGGGGAGCCGGGAAGCGGGACGATCGCCGGGAACCTCCTGATCGTCTGCGCGGTCCTCTGCTGGTCCGCGTACACCGTCCTGGCACAGGCGATGCTGGAGCGCTACTCGCCCCTGCGCGTGACCGCGCTCTCCCTGGCCTCGGGGACCGTGATGCTCATCCCCCTGGCGGCCCCGTCGTTCCTGCGCCAGGACTGGTCCGCCGTGTCCCTTGCGACCTGGGCGGGTCTCGGGTACTCATTTCTCTTCGCCCTGGTCGTCTCGTATGTGCTCTGGTACCGCTCCGTGAAGAAGGTGGGTAACTTGAGGACCGCGGTCTACTCGAACCTGGTCCCGGTGTTCGGAACGCTGTTCGGGGTCTGGTTCCTCGGGGAGCGCCTGACGCCCGGGCTCTGGCTCGGGGCATCCTGCATCCTGTCAGGGATCCTCCTGACCCGCCTGCGCCGCCGGGGCGCCTGAGCGGGCCGCGACCGTCAGAAGCCGACCTTTCGCCCCTTGTTCTGTTCGTCGAGCCATTTCTTGAGAGGCTCGAAATACTCGAGCACCGCAGAGGCGTCGATCTCCCGCTGGCCGGTGACGGCCTGAAGGGCATCGGGCCACGGCCGGCTCTGCCCCATCTCGAGCATCGCCTTGAGCTTCCGGCCCGCCGCCTTGCTGTCGTAGATCGAGCAGAGGTGAAGCGGCCCGGTGTAACCGGCCTCGCGGCAGAGCGCCCGGTGAAACTGGAACTGCAGGATGTGCGCCAGGAAGTAGCGGGTGTAAGGAACGTTCGCGGGGACGTGGTACTTGGCGCCGGGGTCGAAGTCGCTCTCCGTGCGGGCGACCGGGGGGGCGATCCCCTGGTACTTCAGCCGCAGGTCCCACCAGGACTTGTTATAGTCCGCCGGCTTGATCTCTCCGGAGAACACCTTCCAGCGCCACTGGTCGATCAGGAGGCCGAAGGGAAGAAATGCCACCTTGTCGAGCGCCATCTTCATCAGCAGGCCGATGTCCCCGCCGGGCGCGGGCTTCTTGTCCAGAAGCCCGACCGTCTCGAGGTAGGCGGGGGTTATCGACAGGGCGATGGTGTCGCCGATCGCCTCGTGGAAGCCGTCGTTGGCGCCGTCGCGGAAAAGTGGCGGCAGGCGACGGTAGGCGCGCTGGTAGA
>JANMQK010000356.1:0-1559 GCA_031370485.1 Acidobacteriota bacterium
GATGCGGCACAGGGATCTTTCGCCCGTATCGTCGTACTCTTTCCGCCGCAAGCCCGGGCCGCCGACCGGCAGGACGCCGGCTGGAACGGTCCGCAGCGGAGGGACGCCCTGATGGGCCGCTTGACATCAACGACCATGAGACTGCTTGCCGGGATCTGCATGCTGCCCGGCCTGGCGGCGGGCGCCGGTCCGTCCGCCGCCGAAACGGAGACGGCCACGACCTCCGAGGCGCTGAGGGAGCGGATCGAAGTCACCGCCACCCGGATCCCCGAGCCGACGGCAACGGTCCCCGCATCGATCACCGTCATCCGCGGGGTGGAGTTGCGGCGGCCCGGGGCCCATGACCTGCGCTCCGCGCTGGCCTTCGTCTCCGGGGTCGACATCGCGCCCGGGGGGGATGGCGGGCCTGCCGCCTCGGTGCCCGAGATGTGGGGCCTCAGGGAGTTCGACGCCTTTCTCCTGGTGGTCGACGGGATCCCCTATGGCGGCGCTTTCAACCCCGCGCTGGCGACCCTCGATCTTTCCGCGGTCGATCGGATCGAAGTGCTTCGCGGCGCGGCCCCCGTCATGTACGGGGCGACGTCGTTCGTCGGAGTGATCAACATCATCCACACGCCGCCCGGCGAGAACGGCACGAGGGTGCGGCTGGGCGGCGGCTCCTACGGCAGCGGCGGGATCGCCTGGAGCACTCCCCTGCCTCGGTGGGCGGGCGTGCGCTCCTCGTTCGACGCCGACGTGGCGCGGCAGGGTTTCAGCGACGACCGCTCGGGAGTTGATCGGGGGCACCTGCGCTGGAGGAACAGCCGCGCTGCGGGCAAGGGGTCGGTGCGATTCGAGGTCGACTCGACCTGGCTGCGGCAGGACCCGGCGAGTCCCCACCCGCGGCAGGGCGCGACCCTCTCCGATGTCGTCCCGCTCGACGCGAACAACAACCCGGAGGATTCCCGCCTGGACGAAAGGCGGCAGACGGTGAACGGGATTTACGAGCGGCCCGCCTACTCCGGCAGCTGGTCGAGCACTCTCTCCCTGAGCCGTTCCGATCAGGGCATCCTGCGCGGGTTCCTGACCGACCTGTCGACGACAACCGGCAACGCGCACGGTATCCGACAGTCCATCGCGACCACCGACATCTACTTCGACAGCCATCTGGCCCTCGTCCCGGCGGGCAACGTGTCCCTGGTCCTGGGGGTCGACCACCTGCACGGCGAGGGGGAAACCCACGGCGGGGACTTCGACTACTCGGTCGCGTTCGACGGCGAGGGCGCTCCTCGGGCCGACACGCTCGCGAACGCCAGCGCCGTCCGGATCGACGATCGCCGGGATTTCTCGGGACTCTACGCCCAGGTCGAGTGGACGCCGCGGCCGCGCTGGCGCTTCGACCTGGGAGCGCGGCTCAACCGCACCGTCGAAAGCCGCCGCGCCGAGGCGCTGGAGTTCGACACGATGATGAGCGAGGGGGGGGATGACCGCCGGTCGGTGCTGCGCGGCGGAGGAACCGCCGGCCTCGTCTGGACCGCCTGGCAGCAGGGGGCCGAGGCGCTGCACCTTTACGCCGACTA
>JANMQK010000282.1:0-14386 GCA_031370485.1 Acidobacteriota bacterium
AGCCGAGGGGATCGAGCGCGCCGGGGGTGATGCTGCTGTGCCCGACGAGGTAGTAATAGGCCTGTCCGACGGGTCGGTTGCCGGGGTCGGGGGCCGAGGCGACCGGGGATCCGACCGCGGGCTGCGGGATGTCGGACTGCAGGCAGGCGAGGGTGGTCAGATTGGGGTCGCCGTTGAACGAGGGGCCGGCGAGGACCCCGCGGAACAGGTCGTAGCCGAAGACTGAAGTGACCTGGGGGCGGGCGATCAGGTTGACCGCGGCCGAGGTCGGGGTCGGCTGCGTCAGGGTGATGAGGATGTCCGCGCCGTCGCCCGTGTAGACTTTGGCCTGGACGGTCTTTCCCGCCACGCTGAAGCACCCGGTCAGCAGGCTGAAGTCGGCGCTGCATCGGATGAACAGCTTGTAGGTCGTGTCGGCCACGGGCGAGTCGATGAAGCTGTTGTTGGTGCTCCAGTCCTGCACGATCGCGCCGTCGCGCAGGAAGCGGAACTGCGCCACCCCGCCCGAGCAGCCTCCCGACAGGACCGCTGTCGAGGCGTCGAGCACGATGCGCTCCCCTTTCTCGATCAGGCCATCCTGGTTGGCATCGAGGATGACGAACGCGGGGGCGGTCCCATGGTCGCCGATGTTCGGGTTGCAGGTAACCGGGCAGGAGCCGGAGAGGGGGGGGTGCGTGTCGGGGACCGGGGAGATCTGGGTGACCACGGCGCCGGTGATCTTGATGTTGTCGATCCACCAGCCGTCGTCGTCGGGGAGATTGCTCCACTCGCCACCCAGCTCCTGGTAGGACGAGGCGGCGTTGTTGAACTCCCAGGACTGGGCGATCCAGCGGATGCGCACCCTCTGGCCGAGGAAGTTCGAGAGGTCGAACTTCGTCTCCACCCAGGACGCGTTGCCGGTGGTGCCCGATTGCCCGGGGCCGGGGCACTGCAGGGTCGAGGAGGTGTCGTACTGCCAGCCGCAGTTGGACCAGATCCCCTGCGGCCAGCACATGGTCTCGTGCACGCCGTGGGGCGCGGGGGAGGCGCTCCCGGTATCGGCCGGCGTGAAGACGCAGTAGGTGACGCCGCTGCCGAAATGGCTCCAGATCTCGGGCGTGTGGTCGTAGACGTTCTGGTAGGGGACCAGCTTGTCCCAGAAGCCCCAGTCGTCCACCGCGGGGTTGGGGTTGCGGTCGACCTGGATCTGCACGTCGCCGAAGTCGAAGGCCTCGGGCTTGGCGATGTTGAGCTCGTTGTTGCTGATCATGCTGGCGATGTGGAAGAAGCTGAGCTCCAGGTCGCCGGCGTCCGGGATGGCGGCCAGGTTGACCGGGTTGGTCATGAAGGCGGCGATCTGGCGGAAGCGGGTGGTGTCCCCCTTGCGGCTGGTGGGGTCGAGGTGGTGGCCCCAGTGCAGCGAGTTGGCGCCGCTGTAGGCGAGCGCGCCGTCCACGGGAGTGACGAAGTTGGTGGCGTTCGTGCACGCGCCCTGCGGGCAGTGGATGTGCCAGGCCATGTCGTTGTCCGGGTCGATGCGGCATTCGGGGTCGACCGGGGGCACATTGAACCCGCCGCAGCCAACGCCCGTGAGCACCCCCGTGCCCCCCTGGCTCGATCCGACCCACACGCCGATCGTGTCGTTGAAGACGCCGGGGGTCCCGAGCGGCTGGTTGGCGATGGAGATCCCGGGGTTCCCGTCCCTCTCGGTCTCGAAGTTCTCGAAGACGACCCCGTCATCCGCCGTCCCGGGGATGCCGTCGGGGCCGGGGACCTTCTGCTGCACGGTCCCGGCGGGGACGTCGAGATCGGCCGGGATGCGCACCGGCACCTGCGTGGCGGAGCCGAGCACTTCCGACGAGGTCAGGGTCAGGTTCAGCTCGAGGATCACGGGATCCGACCCGGAAAGGCTCTGCAGGGTCGGCTTGGTGACGAACTCGAAGAAGTCCCCGGTGTCGTCGGCGGTGCCGGCAAGCTTGTCGGGGCCGATCGACCCCAGGACGAGCGTTTCGCCGGCATGAAACACCGGCACATAGATCGAGGGCCGGCTGATGCAGGCGATGTTGGGGTCGATGGTGTTCAGGGTGAGGGTGACGTGGGTGAGGTCGAAGCTGCCGATGTTCTGCACGGTCAGGAAGACCCGCGCTGCCTCGCCGCTGTCCGGGAACCGGTCCGCGTCCCCGTAGGCGGGGTCGACCGCTCCGATGTCCCCGACATCGATCTTGCGAACCACCAGGCGGGCCAGCGGCAGGACGCGGCAGTTGACCTGGAGCGAGTAGCTCAGGATGTCGTCCGGGACGCCGTTGTTGTCGCCGTCCCAGCTGCCCGCGGGGTCGCAGGCGTCGCCGAGCCCGTCGAGGTCGGTGTCCTGCTGCCGGAAGGTGCCGGGGACGATCGCGGGGTTGTAGATCGTCGGGCAGTCGTCGAGGTTGTCCGGGACGCCGTCGACGTCGGTGTCGTCGTTGTAGGCGGAACAGGAGCCCGAGTTCACGATGCCCATCTTCTTGCAGACCTGGCCGGGGAGGCAGCCGCTGTCCTGGGTGCAGATCGTCGTCGTAGTGCCGCTGCACACCCCGGTGGCGAGCGGCGCGATGACGGCGCCGACGCAGTCCTTGTCGCAGACGTCGCCGATGCCGTCCCCGTCGGTGTCGCGCTGCGGGTTGCCCTGGGCCGCGCCGTTCGGCGTCCGCACGCAGTTGTCGACACGGTCCGCGACACCGTCGCCGTCGCGGTCTCCGGTCTGGCTGCATGTCTGGCCGTGCCCGCCGGTCCCCGGGATCTGCTGCGGGTTGTAGACGTCGGGGCAGTTGTCCATGGCATCGACGACGCCGTCCAGGTCGCCGTCGGTCAGCTCGCAGGCATCCCCCACGCCGTCGCCGTCCGTGTCGGCCTGGGAGGCGTTCGACACGGCGGGGCAGTTGTCGCAGATGTCGCCGACACCGTCGCCGTCCGCGTCCTGCTGCGCGGGGTTGTAGCGGGTGGGGCAGTTGTCGTTGCAGCCGGCGGTGGCGCCGCCGGTGCACGGGGCGGCGAAGCCGCTGCCGGGCACGGAGTCGCCGTCGATGTTCTCGAAGCTTGCGCGGCCGGCCTGGCCGTCGGCGTTGCCGTCGCACAGCGTGTCGACGTAGTAGACCGTGATCGTCTGGTCGGTGGACGGGGTGACGAAGAGGGAGCCGGGGTTGTTGAACTGGGAGGTCACGGTGACGGTCCCCTTGAACAGCCCCGGCGAGCCCGCGACCTCGGCGAGCGGGAAGCTCTTCAGCGGCACGTTGACGCTCACGATGCCGGTCCCGATGCGCGTGCCGTCGCTCTCGGAGGCGGCCTGCACCAGGATCGTGCCGGCGCCAATGCGCTTCGGGTCGTTCACCGTGACCCCGATGGCTTCGTCGCACTCGTAGAGCATCGTGCGGTCGACGACCAGGGTGGCGCACTGCTGGCCGGCCGCCTGGCCGGGCTGGCCGAAGCGCTGGCAGGCCGGGGTGTGGGGCGGTGTGAACTGCCCCTCGTCCACCGGGTGCACCTCGTTCCACTCGAGCACCGGGTCGTCCACCCCGATGCCGTAGTCCCCCTGCAGCGAGTTGCTCTCGATGGAGAAGAACCCCACCCCCAGCATGAAGCGGTTGCCGGCCGGGCCGGGGTTGAACAGCTGCGCCAGCTCGAACGCCCCGGGACCGGTCTCGAAGATGGTGACGCCGTCCTCGTAGTTCACCAGCGACAGGTCGAAGTTGCGGGTCGGCCCCGCGGTGCGCCGGTCGACCGGGTGGCCGTCGCCGGCCAGGGGCAGCGTCGCGGTGGGCAGCGGGTACGGGAGCAGGTCGGGGGGCGCCGTCGGGATGGGGCTCGAGCTGTTGACGTTGGTGTTCGAGGTGAAGCCGGTGAAGCCCGTCTCGTCCCCCGTGACCGTGCCGGAGCCCGCGATGGAGTTGTTGGGGTCGATGCGCGGGCCGAAGGTGCGCTGCTTGACTTCACCCCGGCCGGTCGGGTCGACGCCGTAGTTGTAGGTGTACAGCCGCGCCAGCACGTAGTACGCCCCGCCGAAGCGCGGCGAGAACGGCTGGCAGAGCAGGCAGTTCCTGTCGTCGCTGTCGATGTCGGAGTCGAGGTTGACGAAGCCCCCCGCGAAGCCGTCGGGGGTCTGGTGGTTGAGGTTCATCCCGAGACGCTGGAACTCGACCGTGTACGGGAAGCCCCGCGTGTCGGGGTTCTGGTGCACCTTGGCGACGATGGAGGACTGCAGCACGTCGAGCAGCGCCTCGGCCTGGGGCGGTGTCGCGCCATTCTGCGGGACAAGGTAGTCGTCGCAGCGGGTGGAGGAGGCGTCCGGCGTGAACAGGTCGCCGTCCCCCGTGTGCCAGATCCCCGCCCCGTCGTTCTGGAACAGGGCCAGGGAGTTGCCGTCGGGGATGGCCGTCTGGAAGCCGCACTGGCCCAGGTACTGCCACTCCCAGACCGGCATGAC
Source organism: Acidobacteriota bacterium (assembly GCA_031370485.1). Taxonomy (GTDB): domain Bacteria; phylum Acidobacteriota; class Polarisedimenticolia; order Gp22-AA2; family Gp22-AA2; genus JANMQK01. The sequence goes on from JANMQK010000282.1 coordinate 4,439, forward strand.
ACCGATGGTCCCGGCGTCGCTGGCGGCGTGGCGGAAGGCGGTGAAGCCGCCGTCGTTCAGGTCGAACGACCAGGGGACCCGGTCCTTTTCGACACAGAGCCCGTCGGGGAAGCAGCCGTTGTCCGCCACGCACACCTTGCCGTCGTTGGTGCCGCCGACGCACACCTTGCACAGCGCCGGGCAGTCGAGCTTGTTGTTAGGGATGATGTCCTCGCCGGCGTCGAGGACCCCGTTCCTGTTCAGGTCCTCACCCACGAAGTTGCGGATCACCCCGCCGTCCGAGAAGAACAGCGACGAGAAGGTGATGTCCTCGTCGGGGATCCCGAGGCGGGTGCGCGGGTCGACCAGGCTCGCCCGGTCCACCTGGCCGTTCCGGTTCAGGTCGCGCACCTCGCGCCCGCCGGCCGGGAAGTCGGTCGAGTGGTGGAACACCTCGCGGTCCGAGCCCAGCGCGTGGGTGAAGGAGAAGCTCTGCCGCCCGATCACCTTGCTCCGGCTGGTCGAGTCGAGGGTGAGCGTCAGGGTCACCTTGCGGTTGGCCACCGACAGCGCGTTGACCGCCGTCCCGTCCACGTGGATCGAGAAGCCGATGCCGGTCTGCTGCCCGGGCGGCAGGCGCCCGAGCCCCTTGGGCGAGTCGAGCACCTTGATCGCCGCCGCCCCCGGCCCCGACGGGGTGAGGGTGGCCGTCACGGCGGTGTAGTCGTCCCCGGGGCTGGAGTTGATGAGGGCGATGGTGTAGGTCAGGTTCTCGTTGCCGTCGGGGTACTGGTCGCGGTCGCACCCGCCGCTGAACACCGAGGTCCCGTTCGGCTCGTTGGGCACCTCCAGGATGCCGGTGTAGAGCGCGGGGTCGCAGCGCACCGTGGCCCGCGCCTGCACCGGCACCGCGGGGTTCTGGTAGTCGGCCACGATGAACAGCCCCGTGTCGGCCTCCAGCAGGCCGTTGTTGGCGATGGCCGCGGGAGATGCCAGCCGCACCGGCACCGGCACCGAGAAGAACCCGCTACTGGCCGACCCGTCGAAACCGAAGCTGCGCTCCGAGTCGTACACCGTCCCCGACGCGTCCTGCACCGACAGCGTCACCTGGCCGCCGATCGTCGCGAGTGAGGCCCCGGGGTCGAAGATCTGCAGCACCACGTCGTCCGAGCAGCCGTAGGTCGACTTGTTGAAGCGCGCCTGGCTCGTCGGGAGCGCGTGCGCGGCGCTCGCCCAGGTCTGCGTCCCGGTCCCCAGGACCGGCCCGGCGACGACCAGCGCGTACGGCTGCCCTCCGGCGTCGAGCAAGCCGTCGCCGTCGGTGTCCTCGCCCGTGTCGAGCCGGAAGTTGCCGTTCGTGTCTTCGTTGGGGCCGTCGATGCGGCTGATCATCCCCGGCACCGCCCCCCCGGCGCCCCGCTTCACCCGCACCTTCCAGGTCCCGGTGTACAGCATCGAGTCGGCGGCCGAGCGGTCGCCGTTCGGGTCGGCCGTCAGGTGCACCGCCTCGACCGGGTTGCGCCGGTCGGAGGGGTCGGGCGCCGTGGTGGACCGCCCCAGCGACCACTGCCCGAGCCGCGGCCCCTGCCCGAGGATGTACACGTTGCCGTCGTACACCACGTTGTCCGCCGTGGTGTTGATGTTGTTGTCCGGACCCGGGGACTCCACCTCCAGGTCCAGGTCGTTGATCAGCACCCCCCCGCTGTTCGCCGCATCCGGCGGGTCCGGCCACGCCAGCGCCACCCGCACCGACCCCACCGCCACCGCCCGCCCGCCCCCCCCGAGCGTCACCGTGCTGGCCGAGTCCACCGTGAAGGTCCGGGTCACCAGGGTCCGGGTGGTGTTGTTGATCGTCGGCTCGACCGTGCCGATGTCGTCATAGACCAGGAGCCCCTGCGCCGGGTACTCCAGCGTGTCGGGCGCCCCGATGGCAATCGCCGGCGACCAGTTGGGGATCGGCAGCACCGTGCTCAGCTGCACCCGCCCGTACCCCTGCTCGCTGTTGCCGATCACCCCGGTCGTCGGCAGGTTCACCGAGCGCGACTGCCCCACCTGCTTGTCGGCGGTCGTCGGGAAGTCGGTGATCCCCGACTCCTCCAGGAAGTTCGCCCCCGCCACCAGCGCCGCCTTTACCAGCGCCCCCGAGACGTTGCCCATCCGGTTGGCCGCGACCCGGCTGCCGGTCGGGTAGAACCCCTGCGCGAAGTAGTCCCTGACGATCGCCCCCGCCCCGGTCGCGTAGGCCGAGGCGTAGGAGGTCCCCGAGTTCTGCTCGTCGAGCACCGCCTCCACCGGCGCCAGGTTGTCATTGTCGCGGCTGCGGAACACCGCGACACTCCCCACCCCCGGCGCCCCGAAGATCCCGTTGAAATCCTCCCCCACCGACATCACGATCGGCGCTGTCCGCAAGGACGCCGCGGTCGCCGGCCCGCGCGACGACCACGCCGTCGGCACCTCCTCCTCGTTGAACGTCCCGGTGAACGACTGCTGGTCCACAGGCCTCCCGCCCACCGTCAGGATCTGCTTCGCCGTCTTGATGAACGTCCCGGCGAAGGTCTGCATGTCCTCGCGGTGCGCCCCCACCGTCACCGAGTTCTTCGCCGTCGCCGGGGGCGCTATCTGGATCGGCTGCGGGAAGTTCGGGTTGTTGTCGAGCGCGGTGCCATCGAACAGGTCCGGGTAGAACCGCCGTCCCTGTGTTGCCGGGCTCGACCCCTGGTTCCCCACCGGCGAGAACACCATGTAGTCGCGGTTGTTCACCAGGAAGGTGTCGATCTGGTTCGCCTCGACCGTGTAGGTCCCGTTCTGGGCGTTGTTCAGGATGTTGTCGAAGTTCGGCACCCCGAACGGCAGCACTTGAAGGTGCGCGTTCGTGCTGCCGTCGCGGCCGTCCTTGAGCCGCGTCGCGATGTTGCCCGGCGTGAGGCTGCCGCCGTCCTCAACCAGTTCGTTGATCAGGCAGCGGTTGGCGGCCGCGCAGTCCTGCATGATGATCCGCGCCCCGCGCGCCACCCCGTCCATGCTGATGCCGCTGATGGTCGGGTTGCCGACGCCTATCGTCTTGGTCGCGAAGGCCCCCACCGCGGTCGGCCAGCCGGCGATCGCCCCCGCCACGATGTTGCCGTGCGTGCTGCTGCCGGAGAGCACCCCGTCACAGCTGCTGCCGCTGTCGGCGACCGACTGGATGGCGTGCACCTTGCGGTGGCTCGGGCCGATGGGGGCGAGGGCCGTCTCGACCTGGGTGGCGGTCTGCGAGAACTGCGCCGAATCGATGCTGATGCCGTTGTCGGTGACCGTCACGACTTGAGGAGGCACCTGGGCGGTGCCGTTGTTGACCCGGGTGCCGGTGGGCTGCCCCACCGCGTTGAGACCCCCGCCGTCCACCCCGATGTCCTGGTACGGCCGCGCGCCCTGCGTGTCCTGGACGCTGCCGGTCATCAGCAGAGACGGCGCCTCGGCGTTGGAGAGCATGAACTCCGGGACCTCCTGAATGACCGCCACCTCCTCCGCCATGGCCAGCGCCGTCACCTGCGCAGGGGTCACGCTGACCCGCAGCACCGTGCCGTCCCCGGCGTAGTCCTCCACCCCCGCCGCACCCGCCACCTGTTCCACAGCATTGCGCAGTCCCTTGAGCTCCGCCGCGTCCGCTCCCGGCCATGCCGCCACCATCACGTCCAGGGAACTGCTGCGCGCACGAGACGCCTGGATGAGCGGTATCCGGCCCAGCAACGGGTCGATCTTCAGCGCCGGGTGGTACGGCATCATCCCCTCGACGAACGGCAGCGCCGCCAGCCGCATGAGCCCCGCGTCCCCCTCCGCCCGCACCACGAACGCCCGCTCCGGAAGCAGTGCGATCACCCGCCCCGTCTCCCGCAGCGCCGCCTCCACCGACGAAATCCCCTGCGCCTGAAGCGCCGATGCCAAAACCTGCACCACGTTCACCCCGGGCGCCACTTCGCCGCGCCCCGCCCGGGCGTGCGTCCCCTTCAGAAGAAGCCCTTGAGGCACCCCCTCCAGACCCCGTCCATGGCGCAGGTCCACGAACCCCAGCGGTGTCGACACCAGGCCGCCCCGCCTCTCCAGCGGCGGCTCCGCCTTGAGGAACGAGTCCCCCAGCGGCGACAGCCCCAGAGGGCGCGGCTGAGCGTGCACCTGACGGTTGCGGGTCCAGAAAAAGTAGGAGCTGTTCGGGCCGAAGAACGGATTGTCCGACCCGGGAAGCGGATCCGGCTGCAGCAGCGTCGACTCCGCGCCTCGAGGCGTCCCCTTGCGGTCGGCGTGGCTCGGCGACAACCCCAGGACCCATAACAGGCCCAGGAGAAACGCCGTGGAGAGAGCTGTACCGGCGGCGACGGAGGCTCTTGATTTCACAGTTGAAACCGGTCCCCGCGGGAAAAGGATCGCCAACACAAAAGATCGACCCGCAACGCCAGCCTGGATGCCGCTGCGGGCCGAACGCCAAAACCAGCGCGGTATCTCGCGCAACTAGAAGGTTCTCGTTGGAGATACGACCAGAGCCAACGGTTGTCAATGCCTGTCTTGGTAATCACGCCGGAAGCGCGGTCGAAGCCGGGAGGGGGAGGCTCCGGGATGCGGCCGGATGTCTTGAGGGGAAGGCATTTCATGCCGGGGATTTATGGCGCGAGAATCAGAACCTGTGCCGGATGGCCCACAGGTCCGGGAAGATCGGCTTGAAGAGGGTGGTCCTGAGATACTCGGCGCCCGGCGAGCCCCCGGTACCCCGCTTGTTGCCGATCGTCCGCTCGACCATCTTCACGTGCCGGTAACGCCATTCCTGGAGGCCCTCGTCGAAATCGGTCATCAGCTCCAGGAGAATGCCGACGTCGGGCCGCGCGCGATACAGGGTGAGGAGGCCCTCCTGGACGGTCTCGTCAGGCTGGGTCGGAAGCGCGGGATCGCGTTTCCTGAGTTCGGCCGGAACGTCGACACCCCGCTGCTCGAGGAAATCGTAGAACCGGTCGACGACACTCGGCTCGCCCAGCCGCCTCTCCAGGGCCGCCCGCTCGGCGCTGCCTTCTTCGTGGTCCTTCAGCGATTCAGCGCGCTTGTAGCCAAGCAGGAATTCGAGCTCCCGGAACTGCGTCGACTGGAACCCGGACGCGCTCTCCAGCCGGTCACGAAAGGCGAGGAAGGAGATCGGGGTCATCGTCTCCAGGATGTCGATCTGGCCGACCAGCGTTTTCATCACGGTCCGGGACCGCTTGAAGGTGGCGAGCGCCGAGAACAGGTCGTTGGCCGCGAAGTCGCGCCGGATCTTGTCGAATTCGTGCAGGAGAAGCTTGAACCAGAGCTCGTAGACCTGATGGATGATGATGAACAGCGTCTCGTCGTGCTCCGGCGGCAGGGACACCGGCTGCTGGAGCCCCAGTAGCGTTTCGAGCCTGAGATATTTCGAATAGGTCACGCCCATCTGCGTCCTCCAGCGCCGTGGCGCTCAGTAGCCCCCATGGATGCACAGCACGAGCGCAAGGGTCAAGAGGAGCAGGATCGAGCCGGCGGCGATTCCGACCAGCCGCTGCTGGCGCGCCTCCCTGCGGACGGCGTCCGCGTAAGGGATGCGGGTGAAGGTGACCATCATGTAGAGCGGGACGTACCAGGACGGGAAAAGCCGGTGCAGCGTTTTCTCGAGGCTCTTTCTGGCCCGGAAGAGCCGCGACGCGGTGTGGTCGCGCATCTCCTCGAAGTTGGCGATGGAAAGCGCCGCGAGGGCGTCGGTGTGCACCTTGCGCCTGGTCTCGAACGCGGCGAACGCCGTCCCCAGGTCCGCGGCATGCTCCCGCAGGCAGTCGCGCAGGACGACGCAGTCCTCGAAGGCCGCGTTGGCCCCCTGGCCGTGAAAGGGGACGACCGCGTGGCATGCGTCGCCAAGGAGAAGGACCCGTCCCGCCTCGTGCCACGGGCTGCAGCTGATGGTGACGAGAGACCCCGTGGGGTTGCGGAAATACTCCGCCGCGAGATCCGGCATCAGGGGAGAGGCGTCCGAAAAATTCTTCTCGAAAAACCGGACGACGTCCCGCTCGTCGGCGAGCGCCGCGAAGCTGTTGGGTCCCTCGAACGGCCAGAACAGCGTGCAGGTGAACGAGCCGTCGATGTTCGGAAGGGCGATCATCATGAACCCTCCCCGCGGCCAGATGTGCAGGGCGTTTTTCTCCAGTCGGAACGCGCCGTCCGCTCCCGCCGGGATCGTCAGCTCCTTGTATCCGTGCGTCAGGTACGACTGACGGTAGTCGAACCGATCGCGCGCCTGGAGCTGGCGGCGGACGGCGGAGTAGGCCCCGTCGGCGGCGATGATGGCGTCGCTCCGGACGTCGGTGCCGCGTCCGGTGGCCGCGTCGAGCAGCGTCAGCGTCGCCGTGTCGGGGTCCACGTCCACACATTTCGATCCAAAAGAATAGCGGACGTTCGGGAAACGCTCCGCGGCGTTCAGCAGCGCGATATTGAGGTCGGCGCGCGAGACCGAATGGTTGGCGTGCCAGGCGGCCGTGCCGTAGGGCTGGAATGCCGTCTCGCCCGACGGGGCGTGGATCATCCGTCCCCGCATCGGGACCGCGAGCGCGGTGATGGCATCCAGGAGACCGGCCTCGCCGAGGGCGTGCATTCCCCGGGCTGAGAGAGCGAGGTTGATGGAGCGGCCGCCCGCCCGCGGGTCGGCCCGCGGGTCGGGGCGCATTTCGAACCCCCGCACCGTGTACCCTTCGCGCCCCAGGAGGATGGCCATGAGCGAGCCACCGAGCCCGGCGCCGACGAGCGTGATCGTGCCGCGCCCGCCGGCCGGCTCCTGCGGCCCGCCGCCAACGGCCGCCCGGATCGTCATGACCCCGGCGCCGTCGCGCCGGCCTCCAGGATACGGGCGAAGCGCCATATCTCGTGAAACGTGTTGTAGAGGGGGACGGGGGCCACGCGGATCACATCGGGTTCCCGGAAATCGACGACGACGCCCGCATTCTCGAGATAGGCCAGCAGCTCGCGCGGCCTCTCCGGGACCCTTATCGAGAGCATCGCGCCGCGCGCGAGGGGGTCGCGCGGCGTGAGGATCCGCAGTCTCTCTCCCGGGATCCGATCGAGGAGGTACTCGAGGAGTCCCGTCATTCTCAGAGACCTGGCGCGCAGCGCCTCCATGCCGGCGTCGTCGAAGATCTCGAGCGAGGCCAGGAGAGGCGCCATCGAGAGGATCGGCGGGTTGCTGACCTGCCAGCCGTCCGCGCCCGGGCGCGGCGCGAACTCGTCGCTCATGCGGAACCGGATCTCCGGTTTGTTGCCCCACCAGCCCGCCAGCCGCGGGAGGCCGGGGCTCGTGCCGTGCTCTTCATGGACGAAGCAGCCCGCGACCGCGCCGGGCCCGGCGTTGAGGTACTTGTACGAGCACCAGACGGCGAAATCGATCCGCCAGTCGTGCAGCCTCAGCGGAACGTTCCCGGCCGCGTGCGCCAGATCGAGACCGACCGCGCAGCCCTGCCGGCGGGCGGCCTCCGCCAGCCGCCCCATGTCGAACAGCTGCCCGGTGACATACTGCACTCCCGGCAGGAGGACCACGGCGATCTCCCGCCCGCGATCCTCGAGGAGCGATTCGACTTCGGAGGCGTCCGTGACGGTCTCTCCCCGGCGAGGGCGCAGGCGCAGGAGAGAGCGGTCCGGGTCGAGGCCGTGGTGGCGGATCTGCGAGGCGACGGCGTAGGCGTCCGAGGGGAACGCTCCCTCCTCGATGAGAATGGCGTGGCGATCGGGGGTGGGGCGGTAGAAGGTCGCCAGCATCAGGTGCAGGTTCACCGTCAGTCCATTCATCATCACGACTTCGCCGGGGCGCGCTCCGACAAGGCGGGCCCCCGCGTCCCGGAACAGCTCGTGGTAGGAGTACCAGGGACGGCGCGCTTCGAAATGACCCGCGACACCGAGCGCGGCCCAGTCGTCGAGCTCCTCCTCGATCAGCGACCGCGCGGACAGCGGCGGGAGCCCGAGAGAGTGGCCGCAGAAATAGATGCTCTCATGACCGTCGCGCGAGCGGGGGATGGCGAAGCGTTCACGGTAGCGCGCCAGGGGATCCTGCGTATCGAGGCCGCGCGCGAAGGCCTCGTCCGGGCGGAAATCGCGGGTCACGGGAGGAATGCGTCCCGCCGCCGGCCGAGAAACCGAAGGGCCGTATCGGCGAGGAGGTGGATCCGGTCCCCGGGAGCGAGATCCCCCGATGTCGCGATGAGCCGTCCGGGGTCATCCTCGCCAAGAGGGAAAGGGTAGTCGGACCCCATGGCGACAGCCCGCGGTCCGAGAAGCTCGACCAGGTACGCGAGCGCCCGGACATCGTGCACCAGTGAGTCGACAAAGAACTTCCCCAGGTAGGCGCGCGGGTTCACCCGGTTGTCGGTGGCGCAGAGGTCGGGGCGGGCCGTGAACCCTTTCTCGATCCGCCCCAGGAGCCACGGGAAAGCGCCCCCCCCGTGGGCGAAGCCGATGCGCAGCGCGGGCAGCTTCTCGAGGACACCTCCAAAGATGACCGAGCAGATGGCGAGGGTCACCTCATACGGCATCCCCACGAGCCAGGGCAGCCAGTACTTGGGCATCCGCTCCCTGCCGACCATGTCCCACGGGTGGACGAACACCGCCGCGCCGAGATCGGCGGCCGCCTGGAGGACCGCGGCGACCTCGGGCTCCTCGAGATTCCGGCCGTTCACGTTGGTGCCGATCTGGACTCCCGCCAGCCCGAGATCCTTGACGCAGCGCTCTAGCTCGCCAATCGCCAGGTCGGCGGACTGCATCGGCAGCGTGCCCAGGCCGACGAAGCGCCGGGGGTGCGCCCGGACGGTGCCGGCGATGTTGTCGTTCAGGAGGCGGCTCAGCTCGAGGGCGTCCCCCGGTTTCGCCCAGTAGGAAAACATCACGGGAACGGTCGACAGGACCTGTACGTCCACCCCATCGCGGTCGCATTCCTCGAGACGCCGCGCCGGGTTCCAGCAGGTTTCCGGGATGACCCGGAACAGGGTGTCGTCGATGAGCATCCGCGCCGACCCCGCGGTGTCGTGCTCCAGCCGGACGAATCCTCCGTAGCCGAAGCGTTGCCGGAGATCGGGCCAGGACTTCGGGAGGATGTGGGTGTGGAGATCGACGGTGAAAGACCCGGCGCGCAAGGGCGGCCGCCTAGCCTGCCGGCTCGCCCGGGGGCGCTTCCAGGGTTGAATGGCAGCGCGCGCAGGTGCGCAGCCGCTGGTTCCCGGCGAAGTTCTCGAGGATCGGCTTCAACTGCGTGGCCAGGTCGCTCACGTGCAGCGTCGCCTCGTGGAGGACCGCGCCGCATCCCTCGCAATACCAGCGGAAGGCATCTTTTTCCTCGGCGCGGCGGGCGCGCTCGACCACCATGCCGACGGTGTTCGCCCGGCGCTGCGGCGAATGCGGCACGCCGGCCGGGAGCAGGAGGATCTCCCCCTCCCGGATCGGCACATCCCTGGGCTTGCCGTCCTCGACGATTCTCAGGGTGATATCCCCTTCGATCTGGTAGAAGAGCTCCTCGCCCGGGTCGATGTGGAAATCGTTGCGGCGGTTGGGGCCGCCGACGATCATCACCTGGAACTCGGCGTCCTTCCAGATCACCGCGTTGCCGACGGGGGGCTTGAGAAGATCACGGTGCTCGTCGATCCAGGTCTTCAAATTGAATGCGGACAGCCGCGCCATGGCGGAACCTCCCCGGGGACCGGCCGGCCTCGCGGCCGCCCGGACAGGGTTTCGTATCATGTTTCCGCCGCCGGATCAACGCCAGTCCCTTGCTCCACGCGCGCGGAGGGCATCGCGCAGCGAAGCGAGGGGAGGTGTCGCGAAGCGACACCGAACCCGTGCCCGGCCACCGCAGCCCGCGGCGCTCAGCGCAGGTTCTTGACGTAGGTCTCGTGCAGGATGGCGTTCAGGCCGGCGAGTATCGGGACCGCCACGACGGCGCCGATGAGCCCGGCCAGGTGCAGCCCG
>JANMQK010000291.1:0-7365 GCA_031370485.1 Acidobacteriota bacterium
GGCCGGGCACGGGTCCGGGACGCTGCGCGACACCTCCCCTCGGCTTCGCTGCGCGCCGCCCTCCGCGCTGAAAACCGCGCGGAGGGGCCCCGGCGCTCCGTCTTCAGACGGCCCGCTCACCGCAGGGCGCGGCGCCTGCTGGGCAGGGTTGTTGTTCCCTTCGACGCGGAGGGGGGCGAGTGGGTGACGCCAGGTCTTGCGGCGCCTCAGCGCTCCGCGTCGACGTGCTGCATCACGGTGCGCAGGACCTCGTCGTGGCGCTCGAGGGAGTCGAGGACGATCCGACGGCCGCTGCGCGGGATGAGGAAGAGGGCCCTGGACGAGGTGGCGGGCGGCGGCGAGGCGCTGCCGGGGACGGGGCGGTGCAAGCCGCGCACGCCCACGATGTCGCTCCAGGCCACGCGGCGCGGCGGGCGGCCCAGGCGCTCCAGGAGGAGGTTCCTGTACTCGAGCCCCTCCTCGCCCAGCGTGAAGCGATCGGCCCAGGCGGTCACGAGATTGGCGAGGCTGACAAGCGCGATCGAGGTGAGGACGACCGAGCCGGGAGCGAGTCCCGAGGTCGTTATTGAATAGGTCGCCGCGCCGCCGAAGAGAACCGCGCAGACGACGGCCACCGCCCGCGTGCCGGCGCTGCGGCGGTAGGTGCGCGCGGCGTGGGCGGACGGGCGGGCCGGCGGGAGGTGCGGCCGGCTCATCCCGGCGGCCAGGTGAACCGGCGGCCGCCCAGGACGTGCAGGTGAATGTGGAAGACCGACTGCCCGGCGCTCTCGAGGCAGTTGGCGACGAGCCGGTATCCCGACGCGTCGAGCCCCTTGTCCTTCGCGACGCGGGTCGCGACCATCATCATGTGCCCCAGGAGCGCCTCCTGGTCCGTGCCCACGTCGTTGAGCGTGGCGATATGGCTCTTCGAGATGACCAGCGTGTGGATCGGGGCCTGGGGATTGACATCCTCGAACGCGACGACCTGCCGGTCGTCGTAGACGATCTTCGACGGGATTTCCTTCCGGGCAATCTTGCAGAAGATGCAGTCGGCCATGGTCCCTCGCCTCCTCCCAGGCACTTCGCGCTAGGCGCGCACCCGCTCGACGCGGGCCCCGAGCGCCTGCAGCTTCGTTTCCACCCGTTCGTAGCCGCGGTCGATGTGGTACGCGCGGTCGATAATCGTCTCGCCCGTGGCCTGCAGACCCGCCACGATGAGGCAGGCTGAGGCGCGCAGGTCGCTTGCCATGACCGGGGCGCCCGACAGGGGCGCGGGCCCGGCGACGATGGCGGTCTGCCCGTCCACCACGATGCGGGCCCCCATGCGGCGCAGCTCGCCGACGTGCATGAAGCGGTTCTCGAAGATCGTCTCGGTGATGATCGAGACCCCCTCGGCGCGCGCCGCCAGGGCCATGTACTGGGCCTGCAGGTCGGTCGGGAAGGCCGGGTAGGGAAGGGTGACGACGTTCGCGGCGCGCGGCATTCCGTCCGGGCGCGTCGTGATGGTGTTGTCCGAGACCTCGATCCCGACGCCGCACTCCTTCATCTTGTCGAGGACCGCGCCGAGATGGGCCGGCGCGCATCCCTCCAGCGTGATGCCGCTGCCGGTCGCCGCCGCCGCGATCAGGAAGGTTCCGGCTTCGATCCGGTCGGGGATCACGCGGTGCTCGGCGCCCCGCAGCCGCGAGACGCCGTCGATGGTGATGGTGTCGGTGCCGGCCCCCTCCACCTTCGCGCCGCAGGCATTGAGGAACAGCGCCAGGTCGGCGATCTCGGGCTCCAGGGCGCAGTTCCCCAGGATGGTCCGCCCCTCCGCCAGGCAGGCCGCCATCATGATGTACTCCGTCCCGGTGACGGTCTTCCGGTCGAAGGCGATCTCGGCGCCGCGCAGCCTCTTGCACGAGGCGACGACATAGCCGTGCTCGATGTCTATCGCGGCGCCCATCTTGCGCAGCGCCTCGATGTGGAGATCGATCGGCCGGGCGCCGATGGCGCAGCCTCCTGGGAGCGACACGCGGGCGCGTCCCAACCGCGCGAGCAGGGGACCCAGGACCAGGATCGAGGCCCGCATCGTCTTCACCAGGGCGTAGGGGGCCTCGGGGTACCCCGGCTCGCCGCCGCCGATCCCGAGAACCCCGTCCTGAAGCACGACGTCCTTGAGCCCCAGGTGCGTGAGGACGCGCGCCATCGTGCTGACGTCCCGGACCGCCGGGACGTTGCGCAGCGTGATCGGCCCCTCGGCCATGAGGGCGGCCGCCATCTCCGGCAGGACGGCGTTCTTGGCCCCGCTGATGCGCACGCGGCCCTTCAGGCGGCAGGGACCCAGGATGCGGATCTTGTCCATGGCCGGGGATTATAGACGGGATGGATCCGTTCGGGGATCGCCCCGTATAATGCGCAATCCAGTCGGGGGGCCGAACGTGCCGCTTTACGAATACGAGTGCCAGAAATGCCATCATCGCTTCGAGGAGATCCAGGGGCTCCGGGCCCATCCCATCAAGAAGTGTCCCAAGTGCAAGAAGGGGCGTGTCAAGAAGCTCCTTTCCTCGCCCGCGGTCCACTTCAAGGGGACCGGATGGTACGTCACAGATTACGCCCGCAAGCAGCCGGCCCCGGGCGAGTCCTCGGAGAGAGAGAAGGACTCGAAAGACAAGGAGCCCGCGGGAAAGCCCCCGAAGGAAGCGAAGAAGGAATCGGCGCCGGAAGGGGGAGCCGGCAAGGACACCGGCAAGGACGCGGGCAAGCCTTCCGGCAGGAAGGGCTCACGGAAGGACTGACCCCCGCCCGCGGCGCCCCGTTCAGGCCGTCTGCAGCCGGTCGACGAGATCCTTGCGGGCGCTCGGAGGAAGGCTCCGGTCGGTCATCGGATAGAGAATCTGCTCCTCCTTCCCGTTGTGGTCTCCCAGGACGGCGACGAGGTCGCCACGCAGGCTCTCGAACCGCGAGGCGGTCAGACCGGACGCGACGAAGCCCTCCGACATCAAGTCGAGAATCCTCCTGATTTCCACGTGCTCCGCCCGCATCACGGTCGTGGGCCCCGACCCGGACATGCCGGTGGCGCGCTCGAACGCGGGGAAGAGCACTTCCTCCTCCAGCCTGATGTGGCGCAACAGCCCCGTCCGGAACTCCGCGAAACGGTGCGCCGCCTCTCCCGGCGTCCCCGAGGCCAGCAGACCGCGGACCGACTCAAGAAGGCCGTCGAGACGGTCGTGGTCCCAACCGAGGAACTCCGACACGGTGCGCGCGGTCTCGGAAGCGCGGCGGCGCAGCTCGATGCGCCAGACTTCAGGCCCCTCTTCGAGAGGAGACCAGTCAAACGCGGCGGCGCGATCCCTCTGGAACTGGTGAAGGAGAGGTCGGGGATCGTGGTCGAAGATCAGGACCACGGTCTCGTTCTGCGAAAGCGCGTCAAAGGTCTTGAAGACAACTGCGTGGCGGTCCCGCGGTGGGATCGTCCTGACGTCGACTGGCTGGCGTGATGTCATCGGCATCCGTCACCTCCTCCGCCGCCCTGGGCCGGGCGGGGGAGGCCATTCTGCGGCGCCGCGTCCTCCCGCGATATGACGGCCGTCATGCCCGGCGGGCCGCCGAAAATCATTCTGCGATTCATGAGGCGGGCCGTGGCCCGGCCGGCCCAGGACCTGTCCCGCGGGGCGACCGGGACCATCGGCGCCGAGTGGGATGGCACCGGCCTTTGTCCCGAGGCCCAGGCCGACGGCGTGCCGTGCTACGAGGTGGGACGGTCCTGCGACGTCTGCGGCCGGGCGCGTTCTAGAATCTCCGGCGCGCTCCCCTGTACAGACCCTTCCAGTAAGGGTCAGCCAGCCGATCGATCCTGACCACCGGCTGCCGGTAGGTTGTGGCGTTGATGAAGGCGTCCGGCCCGAGGGCGATCCCGACGTGGGTGATGCTCGAGGCGTCCGGGCCGAAGAAAACCAGGTCTCCGGCAACAATCTTCGAACGAGCCACGGCCACGAGCCTCTGGTCGGCGAACTGCAAGTCGGAGTCGCGGGGCAGAAGGCAGCCGTGGGCGCGGTAGACGAGCTGGGTGAACCCCGAGCAGTCGAGCCCGAAGGCCGTCGTGCCCCCCCACAGGTAGGGAACGCCCAGGAACCGCAGCGCCGTCGCCACAACCCCGGCCGGGTTGACCGGCGCGGCGGAGGCCGCGCGGGTCCCCGATCCGCGCCCGGCGCCGGATAGATCTCCCCGCTGAACCCAGCCTGCCCGTCCATCGGGAAGTCTCACCTTCACCCAGTCGGCCCCGCGCCGGGTCGCTTCCAGCCGGGAGAGGAACGGGGCCACCGAGATCGGTCCCGCGGCGGTCACGTCGGGAGAGCGGTACACGTGCGCCAGAAGGCTCGTGACAAGGACCACGCGGCGGCCCGGGACGTACCCCGGGTTCCCGCGCGCCCGCAGGGATCGCAGCGCCCGCGAGCGGACCCAGCCGCTGTAGCGATCGGGAGTCTCGACCAGCGCCCACCCGGGCCGCGACCTCGTGACCAGCAGGACGGTCCCGATGGTCGCCTGGCTCACCACCGCCGTGCGGGAGTCCGGGCCGGCGAAAAGATTCACGACGGGGGGAAGCACGACCGCCGCCACCTTCCTGGCGGTCTGTGGCGCGGCGGCCCGCCGCAGCCCGGCGCGCCGGGCGGGCGCAAGGACCCGGCGCTCCGGATGGGCCCCCAGCGTGACGGTGCGCCTCCGATCCACGATGGGTCAGGCCCGCCGTTTCTTCCGGGCGGCGAGCGGTGCGGGTCCGCGGGCCTTTGGGCGCCGGTTGGGCGCGGCCGCGCGGTCGCCCCGGCGGCGCGCCCGGGGCAGGACTTCCGGCTTCACCGGGCGCAGCCGGGCGTTTTCGAGGTCGAGCCCTTTCAGGTAGGTCCTGAATCCGGCGCCGAGCTCGGGGCTCCGAAGCGCGAACTCGACGGTCGCCTTGAGGAACCCGAGCTTGTTACCCGTGTCGTAGCGCTTCCCCGCGAACCGGTGGGCGAAGATCGGCTGCTGCCTCAGGAGGGAGCGCATCCCGTCGGTCAGCTGGATCTCGCCGCCGCTTCCGGGAGGGGTCATCTCGAGATGCTGGAAGATCTCCGGGGTCAGGATATAGCGGCCGATGATCGCGAGATCGGAGGGCGCCTCGGCCGGAGACGGTTTTTCTATCAGGTCGGTGACCTGGTAGAGATCCTTCCCAACGGGACGGGCGGCGATCATGCCGTAATCCCGCGTGCGCGACCGGCTCACCCTCTCGACCGCCAAGAGGGGGGAGCGGTGCTTCTCGTACACCTTCATCATCTGGAGCATGACCGGCACCTGCGCGTGGATGATGTCGTCGCCCAGGAAGACCGCGAACGGCTCGTCGCCGACCAGATCGCGGGCCATCAGGATGGCGTGCCCCAGGCCCAGCGGCTCTTTCTGGCGCACGTAGCTGATGCGGATCATCTCGGAGATCGACCGCACCTGCTTCAGGAGGTCGAGCTTCCCGCGGGCCTCCAGCAGCTGCTCGAGCTCGTAGGCGACATCGAAGTGGTCCTCGATGGCGGTCTTGCCGCGACCCGTCACGATGATGATCGATTCGATGCCCGAGGCGACCGCCTCCTCGATCACGTACTGGATCACCGGCTTGTCGACGAGGGGGAGCATTTCCTTGGGTTGCGCCTTGGTGGCGGGCAGGAAGCGGGTGCCGAGCCCGGCCGCGGGGAAGACGGCCTTCCGGATGACGGCGTCGGTCTTCATGCGCGGGCGGGGCTCATAGGTCGCGGATTATAGACCAGAGGCGCGAGAGCAGCGGCGGCGTTTCGCGGGCCCGGCGCTTCGGGGCAGGCGGGTCGGGGCTCGTGTCCACCTGCGCGCGCAGGTGCCGGAGGCGCGCGTAGAACCCCGCGGTGTGGAACGAGCGCTGGAGGCCCAGGGCGAAGGCGTCGTGATGGTGGCAGAACTCGTGGAGCAGCGTATGGAGGAAGGCGGATGGGCGGACGACATCGCCCCGGGCCGGGGTGAGGTTGGGGACGCGGATGCGCCCCAGGGACTTGCCGCCGCGCGCTACGGTTGGGTCGGCCGCGGTGGGTCTCCGGCGCCGGTATTCGCCCTGAAGACTGTAGACGATCCGCGTCCCGGCCCGGCGGTGCGGCTGCGATTCGTCGGGCACCACCAGCTCAACACCGGGCAGGCCGGTCTGCCGGCAGAGCTCATCGAGAAGGTCGGCCCCGAGCCGCCGGCGGCTCAGGGCATCGTGCGCGTCCAACAGCCGCGCGGCGCTCTCCGCGGCGGCCACCGGATCCGGCAGAGGCAGGGCGCGGATCCGGTTGCTTCCCAGGTAGTCGGAGCGCTTGGTCCTCGCCATGGCACGCGATGATCGCACGGTTTGACACTCCGGAAACCGCTGCATTAGACTCCGCCCAATGCTTGACATGATATGGGTCCGCGACAATCTCGCGAAGGTGGAGTCGGCGCTTCGCGATCGCGGGGCGTCCCTGGACCTGGGCGAGTTCCGGCGCCACGACGAGGCGCGCCGCGCCGCCCTCAAGGAGGTCGAGGCGCTCAAGGCGCGCCGCAACAAGGTCTCCGACGAGATCGCCCGCCTCAAGAAGGGGGGCGGTGACGCCGCGTCGATCATCGAGGAGATGCGCGCCCTCGGCGATCGCGTCAAGATCCTCGACGCTCAGGTCGCCGTGGCGGAGACCGCGATTGAATCGCTTCTCCTGACGATTCCCAACATTCCCGACGCCAGCGTTCCGGTCGGCCGGACGTCAAGCGACAACGCCGAGGTGCGGCGCGTCAGTACGCCGCCCCGCTTCGACTTCGAGCCGCTGGCGCACTGGGACCTCGGCGTGCGGCTGGGGATCCTCGATTTCGAGAGGGCGGCGAAGCTGTCGGGGGCGCGGTTCGCCGTCTACGTCGGGGCCGGGGCGCGGCTCGAGCGGGCGCTCATCAACTTCATGCTCGACCTGCACACGAAAGAGCACGGCTACACGGAGATCCTGCCGCCGTTCATGGTCAATGCCAAGGCGATGACCGGCACGGGGAATTTGCCGAAGTTCGAGGACGATCTCTTCCGCGTCGAGAAGCTGGGGCATTACCTGATCCCGACGGCGGAGGTGCCGCTCACCAACCTGCACCGCGAGGAGATCCTTGACGGCGCGCGGCTGCCGATCTCCTATACCGCCTGGACCCCCTGCTTTCGGAGCGAGGCCTGGTCGTACGGCAAGGACGTCAAGGGGCTCATCCGCCAGCACCAGTTCAACAAGGTCGAGCTGGTCAAGCTGACGCGCCCCGAGGAGTCGTTCGAAGCGCTCGAAAGGCTCACCTCCGACGCCGAGACCGTCCTGAAGCGTCTCGGGCTGCCGTACCGCGTCGTCACGCTCTGCACCGGGGACATGGGGTTCGCCTCGA
>JANMQK010000293.1:0-2379 GCA_031370485.1 Acidobacteriota bacterium
GGCGAGCATCCGCTTGATGTTCGTCTGCGCCAGCGCCATCACGTTGCCGCCGATCATCGAGAGAAGCGAGAGCGCCCCGAGGATCGCGACCCAGCGGATCTTGACGGCCGGAGCGTCGAAGCCGACCGAGAGCACGCGCAATAGCGCCGCGAACGCGGCGGCCTTGGTGCCGGCGGCCATGAACCCGGAGACCGGCGCCATCGAACCCTGGTAGACGTCCGGCGCCCAGAAATGGAACGGGACGGCGGCCACCTTGAAGGCGAGGCCGATCAAAACCAGGGCCAGCCCCGCCAGGAAGAGCGGATCGACCGGGCCGCTGCCCGAATCGCGAAGTGTCGAGGCGATGCCTCGCAGGTCTATGGAGCCCGTGACCCCATAGAGCAGCGCGATGCCGTACAGGATGAACCCGGTCGAGAAGGCTCCGAGGAGGAAATACTTGAGGGCCCCCTCGATGGCGTAGACCTGGTCCCGGGTGAATCCCGCGAGAACGTAAAGCGCGATCGACAGGATCTCGAGCCCCAGGAAAATCGTCAGCAGATTATCGCTCGCGGCCATCAGCGTCATGCCGGAGACCGCGAACAGGATCAGGGCATAGAACTCTCCGTGGACGCTCTTCTCGGCGCGCAGATGCTCCGCCGACCCCAGGACGGTGAGCGCAGCGACCAGCAGGAAGATCAGGTGGAAGGCCAGGGCCCTGGGGTCGATCAGGACCGCCCCGAAGAGAAGTTCCTGCCGCGCCCCCCGCGCCAGAAGCGACACGGCCGACACCGCCGACAGCGCCAACAAGAGAAGCGTGTGGACGGGCGGCCAGCGCGGGCTGCCGTCGCGCAGCACGGCCACCATCATCAGGATGTAGATCCCCCCGAACGCCGGGATCAGGATCGGCAATAGAAGCGGCAGGCTGCCGGAGGGAAGCATCGCTACCTCAGCACGTAATAGATGATGACGACGGTCCCCAGGAAGAAGGCCAGCGCGTAACTCCTCACGTAGCCCGTCTGGACAAGCCGCATGAACTGGCCCGCCAGATCGGTCGAGACCCCGGCGGCGTTCACCAGCCCGTCCACCACCCGGTCGTCGAAGGCGTATGACATCCGGCAGAGCGCGCGGTAGGGGCGGAGGACCACGAGATCGATGAACTCATCGACGTAGAACTTCCCCTTGACCGTGGCGACGACTGTCGAGCGGACAGGTAGAGGCAGAGGACCGCGGCGGTAAAGCCACGCCGCGATGACGATGCCCGCGGCCGAGGCCAGAAGCGCCGCCGCCATGGCGCCCCACTCCGTGAGCGGCGCGCCGGCCGCCACCGCTCCCTCCCCCCCGAAGACCGGCGCCAGGTAGTTTTCAAGGTAGTTGGGGAGACGCCCGCCCCCCAGGAAATGCGGCACCCCCGCGAACCCGGCGACGAGGGCCCCCGCTGCCAGAAGAACAAGAGGCACGAGCATCGTCGCGGGAGATTCGTGCAGGTGGTGCCGCGCCTCTTCCCCTACCCGCGAGGGGCCGGCGAAGACCAGCAGGTAGAGGCGTGTCATGTAGAAGGCGGTGAGGCCGGCGGTCAGGACTCCCACGCCCCAGAGCAGAAGAGAGCCGCCCGGCATGGCGAGCGACGCCCAGAGGATCTCGTCCTTGCTGAAGAACCCGGAGAAGGGGGGCACGCCGGCGATCGCCAGCACCGCGATGAGAAACGTGGCGTGGGTCCACGGAAGGTGCCGCCGCAGGCCTCCCATCCGGCGGATGTCCTGCTCGCCGGAGAGCGCGTGGATCACCGACCCCGCCCCGAGAAACAGGAGCGCCTTGAAGAAAGCGTGGGTCATCAAATGGAAGACCCCCGCCCCGAACGCCCCCACCCCGGCCGCCAGCATAATGTAGCCCAGCTGCGACACCGTCGAGTAGGCCAGGACTTTCTTGATGTCGTCCTGCGCCAGGCCGATGACGGCGGCGAAGAGCGCGGTCACGACACCGATGGCCGCGACGACCGCCATGGCGTTCGGCGCGGCCAGGTAGAGCGGCGCCATCCGGCAGGTCACGTAGACCCCCGCCGTCACCATCGTCGCCGCGTGGATCAGCGCCGACACCGGCGTCGGACCCGCCATCGCGTCCGGCAGCCATACGTAAAGCGGTATCTGCGCCGACTTCCCGCACGCCCCCAGGAACAACAGGAGCGCCGCCGCCGTGCAGACCCCCGTCCCCAGCGTCCCCACCTTTCCCAATATCCCCTGGATGTCCAGCGTCCCCGCCGTCGAGAACAGCAGGACCATCCCCAGGATGAACCCCACGTCCCCGACACGGTTCGTGATGAACGCCTTCCTCCCCGCGTCCGCGCAGCTCATCCCTGTCTTCTCGTCGAACATCCGGTCGTGGTAAAACCCGATCAAGAGGTAC
>JANMQK010000306.1:0-15047 GCA_031370485.1 Acidobacteriota bacterium
CGCTCGAGCCCTCGGCCCGGCCGCTCGGCATGCTTCCCGGAGGGACCTATCTCGAAGGGCACGCCAATCTCGAACCGGGCGATCTCCTGGTCGTCTACTCGGACGGGGTGATCGACGCGCAGAACGCGGCCGGCGAGGACTTCGGATCCGGGAGGCTGGCGCGACTGGTGCAGGAGCTCCGCGGGCTGGAGGCGGAGGCCGCCGGCGCGAGGCTTCTCGATGCGATCGACCGGTTCCTGGGCCCCGAGCGTCCCGGCGACGACCTGTCGCTGGTCACCGTGTTCCGGCGCCCGCCTCCGTCTTCCACGGTATGATGACGGCACCAAGATAGGAGGGACTGTCGCCATGCTGCACGTGGTTGCATCGAAAAAACCGCTGGAGCAGGTCGCGGTCGATCTCGAGCAGGCCGTGACCCGGAACGGTTTCGGCGTGATGGGTGTTCATGACCTGAAGGAATCGATGGCGAAGAAAGGGGTCGCCTTCGCGCGCGAGTGCCGCGTGTTCGAGGTCTGCAATCCCCTCCAGGCGAAGAAGGTCCTCGAGGCCAACCTGGAAATCTCGACCGCGCTGCCCTGCCGGATCTCGCTCTACGAAGAGGGAGGCGGGACCCGGCTCGCGACGCTCAAGCCGACCGCACTCATCGCGCTGTTCCCCGCCCCCGGCCTGGAGGGCACGGCCCGTGAGGTCGAGGCAACGCTCATCCGCATCATGGAAGAGGCGGCGCGCTAGGCCGCGGTCGCGCCTTCCGGTCAGAAGGCGTAGGCGATCCCGAGCGCCAGATACTCCACGTCGATCCGGTAGAACTGGCCGTAGGGCGCGTGCCCGTGGAAGTACTCCAGGAGAAACTGCACCGAGCGGGCCTCGCCATAAGGGCTGCGGAACCTGACGCCGGCCTTGGCGCTGTAGTCCCGGTCCCAGCCGGTCTCGTCCCAGGCTTCGACATCGAGCCCGGCGATGATCCGAGCCGTACGCCAGCCGCGCGGGTTTCCCCGGTACTCCAGTCCCGCCTGCAAGCGCCTCCGGCCCAGCGAGGTCGCCGATGCGAAAATCCGCGTCGTGCCTCCGTAGACCCGCACGCCGTCCTGCTCACGCGAGACAAGCAGCTCGACAGCCTCGTAGGACAGGTTGATCCTCTGGACCTGGGGGATGGGCTGCGTATCTTGAGGTTGTAGGAGGAACTCGTCGCCGAGATGCGAGGACTGGTGGTAGAGGCGCAGCCGCGCCGACCAGGCCCCGCTGCGGTAGGCGGCGGGAAAGCCGACGATGTAGTCGGCGTTCAGGAGGTCCTTCGAGCTGGTGTCGAGGTTGAAGATGGCGAAAACCGCCCCGCTGATGCCGAACTGCCAGCCGTCCCCTTCGCGCTCGCGCGGCAGCCGGACCAGACCGAAATCCTCACCGAACCCGACCGCGGCCACGTCGAAGTTCCCGTTGCCTGTCTTCCAGTGCTGGTAGGTCGTGTGGAACCGGGGCTGCTTCGGATCCGCGAGCGGGACGGTGAAAAGGTCCCCGGCCTGGAAGGGCACCGACTTGCGCCCCGGAGGGGGCAACAGCCAGCGCAGCCAGGTGCTCCATCGCTGGCCGCGCTCGGGCGTCTCGCCGTCCCCCGCGGCCGGTGGAGGCGGCGCCGCCCGTCCCGACTCCTCGAGGCTGGATTTCACCGACGTGACCTGCGCAAAGGATGACACCGCCCCGACGATGGCATCGATCTGCTCCGGAGTGTCGGTGGTCCCGGCAAGCGTGACCGCCCCCTGCCGCACCTCGACCCTGACCCGCTCGGGGCCGAGCCGGTAGGTCGCCAGAAGCCATGCCTCGATGTAGCCGCGCAGGTAGGCGTCAATCTCGGCGGAAGAAGTCCTGGCGGTCTCCGCCGCGCGAGGCTCCGAATAGGCCGCCCGGCAGAATTCCGCCGGGAAAGCCACTGCGAGAGCGTTGGCAATGAACGCGACTGCGATCCGCCGGGAGCCTAGGGTCCGCATGAAGACCGGGATCCTATCCTGAAATCGGCGCCGGGATGACACGATTGACGGTCCCGGCGCCCTCCAGTAGCATGAGCGACAGGATGGACTACCTCACAATCATCGCGCCGGACGGCGCGAGGCGACGCCACGAACTCGGGCCGGACAGTGCGCGCATCGGCCGCGCGTCGGGAAACGATCTGGTCCTCCAGGACCTGAATGTCTCCCGGGTCCACGCCGAAATCGTCCGCCGTCCGGACGGCTGGTACGTGCTGGACGCGGGGGGCAAGAACGGCACCTTCGTCGATGATAGACGGATCGAGACGCCGGTGATCCTCCGGCCGGGAAAACAAATCCGGGTCGGGACGACGCTGCTTATCTTCAACGGCTCGACCCCGGCGCGCGTGGAATGGAGCGACGCGGCTCCCCTTCCCGGGGCCGGCACGACCTACCTCGCCCCCGGGGAGTTGCGGACCCCGGCGATGTCCGGCATCGCGGGCCCCTCCACCACCCTCGTGGCGGCCGATCCGGCGCTGGCCGCTTTCGCCGCGTCTCTCAAGATCATCTACGAGGCCGACCAGGAGCTGGTGTTCCACCGGCCGCTCGACGACATTTTCAACACCATCATGGATCTGGCCCACAAGGCGGTCCCCTTCGAGCGCGGGCTCCTGATGCTGATCGAAGGAGGAACACTCGAGCCGCGCGTCGTCCGCGTTCCTTCGGAAGGTGCGGGCACACCGATCTCCATCAGCCGCACGATCGCCGATCGCGTCGTCGGGAAGCAGGAGTCGGTTCTCAGCTCGGACGCCCAGCTCGACGAACGATTCCGGGACGGCGCAAGTGTCGAGATCCAGCAGATACGCTCCCTCATGTGCGTCCCTCTCTGGAACAACCGGGAGGTGATCGGCCTCGTCTACGTCGACAGCCGCAGAACGGCCGGTCTCTTCACTGAAGACAATCTCCGCGTCCTGACGCACCTTGCGAACGTGGCCGCCGTGAAGATCGAGAACGCACGGCTCTTCGAGCGGGCCCGGGACGCCGCCCTCATGGAGCAGGAACTCCAGCACGCCGCGGAAATCCAGGGGTTCCTGCTCCCCGGGGAGAGCCCGGCGATTCCCGGGTTCGAAGTCTTCGGGAGCAGCGTCGCGTGCCGGTCCGTCGGCGGCGATTACTTCGACTATGTCGAGCTGCCGCGTGGACGCTATGCCATCGGTCTCGGAGACGTCGCGGGCAAGGGGCTCCCGGCCGCCCTGCTGATGTGCTCCTTCCAAGCCAGCCTGCGCGCCCTCTCCGAGCTCGATCTGTCGCCCGTGGAGACCATCGGCAGGCTCAACCGGTTGCTCCACAGGGTAGTCCCGGACAACCGCTTCGTGACTTTTTTCTACGGCATCCTCGATCCCCCGAGGCGCACCCTGACCTATGTGAACGCGGGACATAATCAGCCTTGGGTGATCGCGGCGGAGGCCGAGCCTCGCCGTCTCGAGGTGACCGGGCCTCCTCTCGGTTTCTTCGCGGATTCCGGTTACCAGACGCGCACCTTCGCCTTCGAGCCCGGCGAAATCCTCGTCTGCTTCAGCGACGGCGTGACCGAGGCAGCCAGTCCCTCGGGCGAGGAGTTCGGCGAGCATCAGCTCACGACCCTGGTGCGTCAGGCGAGCAAGAGCCCTCCGCGGATGATCGTCGACGAAATCACCCAGGCTCTCGATCGCCACTGCCTCGGGTCGACCCGCCAGGACGACGTGACTCTCGTGGTTCTGAAGCGCGATTCGGCGTAGCGGGAGGGGCTGTCAGGGGGCAAAGAAAACCCCCCGCGTGCGCGGGGGGTGTCGAGCAAGCCGGCGGGAGGGGGGCCGCCCGCCGGCGGGAGGTTTCGTGCTGTCAGCGGGACCAGTGACCGGCGATCCAGAACCGCGCGCCGCCGGTCCAGACGTAATAACCGGGCACCCACAGGTCGCACGGCGGCCCGCCGTAGATCACCGCGGGTGGGCCGTAATAAGCCGGCGCCGGATAATAGCCGTAACCTGGGAGTCCGAATCCGACCGAGAAGAACGCTCGCGGCCGAGGCCTGTAGTTGTAAGCGTACGGCCTCGCCACCACGACGTGACTGCGATGCTTGACGATGCCACCACGATGTCCCCGCTTGTAGCCATTGTGTCCCGCGCTCGCGGGGGCCGTCAGCGCCAGGCTCAGGATTGCAACCGCTCCGATTGCCAGCAACTTGTTCATTTGAACCTCCTTGGATCCTTTTTCCCTGCCGGCTCCGGTCCCCATCCGATCATTTTTGCCGGCGCCATGGGGACTGCATGCAAGTCTCCTGCCAGTGCCGCCAGGAGGGAGCCAACGAGAGGTCCCGGATGAAGTCCGCAACGATCCGTGGCGTCCGATCGCGCAGGACGCACCCGGCCTGTCGCTCGATCGGGCAGCTCGGCCGGGCCATCGTCGGCTGCGAGCGCTGCCCGCGACTCAGGGCCCACTGCCGGAAGGTCGCAAGCCAGAAGAAGCGCGCCTTCCGCGATCAGGAGTACTGGGGAAGGCCGGTCCGGGGTTTCGGCGACCCACGCGCGAGGCTCATGGTGGTCGGCCTGGCGCCGGCCGCCCACGGGGCAAATCGGACGGGACGAATCTTTACGGGCGACTCGAGCGGGGGCTGGCTCTTCGAGGCGCTGCACCGGTTCGGCTTCGCGAGCCGGCCCGATTCCCTGTCACGCGACGACGGCATGAGTCTGAAAGCCTGCTACGTCACGGCCGCGGCGCGTTGCGCGCCTCCCGGAAACCGCCCCACCCGGCGCGAGCTCGACGCCTGCCGGCCATTCCTTCAAGCCGAGATCCGGTTCCTCCGCCAGGTGCGCGTCGTCCTGGCTCTTGGACGGGTCGGGTACGAAGCATGGCTGAGGGCTTCAGGATGGTGGGAGCGCCTGCCGGCCCGGGGCCGCCCTCTGTTCGCCCATGGCGCCGTGTCGCGCCTGCCGGACGGGATGATCCTCATCTGCTCGTTCCACCCTAGCCGTCAGAACACCAATACGGGAAAGCTTACCCGGCGGATGTGGCATGGCGTGTTCCGACGGACACGCGCTCTGGTCGTCGGGTCGGCCCGCGACTAGGCCTTGAGGTGGCGCTCCAGGGCGGAGCGCCAGGCGACGCGCGCCGGAACGATCTCAAGGTCCACGACAGTGGAGCCCCCCACAGTGATGGCGAGGCGGTCCCCCCCGACCCGGCCGAGGAGACGGACCGGCACGCCGGCACCCTGGGCGGCCTGCTCAAGGCGGGCGCGACATTCAGGGGGGGCCGAGACGACGATGCGCGACGGCGCCTCGCCGAAGAGGAGCGCGTCGAGCCGCCGCGGCACCTCCAGCTTGATCTCGGCACCCACGGCCCCCTCCGGACCGCTGATGCAGCATTCCAGCAGGGCGAAGGCGAGCCCTCCCTCGGCACAGTCGTGGGCCGAGCCGATCAGTCCGGCCTCCCGGGAGGCGCGCACCAGGTCGTGCAGGCTCCGCTCCCGATCGAGATTCACCGGCGAGGGACGGCCCGCCTCCATTCCGTGAAGCAGGGCCAGGTACTCGCTCCCCGCCAGGCTGCCTTCCGGATCGCCGAGCAGAAGCACGAGGTCCCCCTCGTGCTTGAACCACTGCGTCGTGACCGACTTCACATCTTCGAGCAACCCGACCATGGCGATCATCGGCGTGGGATGGATCGCCTTCCCCTCGGTCTCGTTGTAGAACGAGACGTTGCCGCCGACGATCGGAGCCTCGAAAGCCCGGCAGGCCTCGGCGATCCCCTCGATCGAGCGCTCGAATTGCCACATGATCTCCGGCTTCTCGGGGTTGCCGAAGTTCAGGCAGTCGGTGGTACCGAGCGGCACTGCCCCGGAGCAGGCCAGGTTGCGCGCGGCCTCGGCCACCGCCAGGCGCGCTCCTTCGGTCGGGTCGAGGTAGCAGTAGCGGGAGTTGCAATCGACCGTGAGGGCGAGCGCCCGGCGCGTGCCCTTCAGCCGGATGACGGCGGCGTCGGAGCCCGGACGGACCATCGTGTTGGTGCGGACCATGTGATCGTAAACCTGGTAGACCGATTCGCGGGAGCAGAGGTTCGGCGAGACCATGAGGGCCTGCAGTGCGGAGGTCCCCTCGGCCGGCTCGGGAACGGTTTCGAGCTGCAGCCGCTCGACGGCGTCCTGCCACGCGGGCCGCGCCTGGGGCCGCCGGTAGCGCGGAGCGTCGTCCACGAGGAGCCTCGCCGGGAGATCCACGACCACCTTGCCCGCGGAAAGGACCCGTACGCGGCCCGTCGTGGTCACGCGGCCGATGACCTCGGCGTCCAGGTCCCATTTCTTGAAGGCCGCGCGGACCCGGGCCTCGCTCTGTGTTGTCGCGACAAGGAGCATCCGTTCCTGCGACTCGGAAAGCATGATCTCGTAGGGGGTCATGCCGGTCTCGCGAAGCGGCACCTTCCCGAGATCGATCTCCATGCCCGTGCCGCCGCGCGCCGCCATCTCGAGCGTGGAACAGGTGAGCCCCGCGGCGCCCATGTCCTGGATTCCCACGACGACGCCGCTTTCCTTCATGACCTCGAGGCAGGCCTCGAGCAGGAGCTTCTCGGTGAAGGGATCCCCCACCTGCACGGTCGGACGCTTCGACTCGGATGTGGCGTCGAACTCCGCCGAGGCGAGCAGGCTCGCCCCGTGGATCCCGTCGCGGCCGGTCTTCGAGCCGACATACAGGACGGGGTTCCCGGCGCCCGAGGCGATGCCGCGGTGGATCGTGTCGCGCCGGGCGATCCCCAAGCTCATGACATTGACGAGGATGTTGCCGTTGTAGGAGGGGTGGAAGGAGAGGTCGCCGCCGACGGTCGGCACGCCGATGCTGTTGCCGTAGCCGGCGATCCCGGCGACGACACCGTCGACGAGGTACCGGGTGCGCGGATGATCCAGGGAGCCGAACCGCAGCGCGTCGAGCGAGGCGATGGGACGCGCGCCCATGGTGAAGATGTCCCGCAGGATCCCCCCGACCCCGGTCGCGGCCCCCTGGTGCGGCTCGACGTAGGAGGGGTGATTGTGGCTCTCCATCTTGAAGACGACGGCCACCCCCCCGCCCGCGTCGACGATCCCGGCGTTTTCTCCCGGACCCTGGAGCAGCCGCGGCCCTTCGGTTGGCAGCTTCCCGAGGTGCACCTTGCTGCTCTTGTAGGAGCAATGCTCCGACCACATGACCGAGACGATGCCGAGCTCGGTATAGGTGAGCGGACGGCCGAGCGCCGCCAGGACCCGGTCATACTCCTCCCCGGTCAGCCCATGCTGCAGGGCGAGGTCGCGCGTGACCTCGGGATCGGCCTGTCTCCCCGGTGCATCGCTCATCGAACCGTTCCGTCCCAGGCTGCCGGCACGCCTGTCATCGCGTGATCACCTTCATCCCTTGCTGCCGCCGAACAACCCCGCGTCGCGCTTGGCGCGCGTCTTCTTCTCTACGTGGTCGATGCAGCACTGTTTGAATTTCCGCCCGCTGCCGCAGGGGCAATCATCGTTGCGCCCGACGCCGGCGTAGTCGATCCTCGGCTTTCCGGATATCAGATTCTTGAGCTTCTTGAGCACTTCGATTCCCCCGTCGCGAAGTGGCGTCCGTCAGATCCGCGTCCGCCGCGCCTGCTGCCATGAATGGATGATCGACTCGAAGATGCGGCGCCCCTGGGCGTTGCCGAGAATCTCTTCGGCGCAGCGATCGGGGTGCGGCATCATCCCCAGGACGTTGCCCTGCTCGTTGCAGACCCCCGCGATGGCGCGGAGCGAGCCGTTGGGATTCCCCTCGGCGGTCACCTCCCCCGCCGCATTGCAGTAACGGAACACCACCTGACGCTTCTGCTCCAGCTCGCGCAGCACCTCCTCGGGAGCGTAGTAGCACCCCTCGCCGTGCCCGATGGGTATCTTGACGACCGTGCCCTGCTTGATGCGCGCCGTGTAGGGCGTGTCCTGCCGCTCGACGCGCAGGTACTGGTCGCGGCAGATGTACTTCAGGCCCGCGTTCCGGACCAGGGCCCCCGGCAGCAACCCGGCCTCGGTGAGGATCTGGAACCCGTTGCAGATGCCGAAGACGAGCCCGCCCCGCGCCGCGTAATCCTCGACCGCCTTCATGATCGGCGAGAAGCGCGCCAGGGAGCCCGATCTCAGGTAGTCGCCGTGGGCGAAGCCGCCGGGCAGGACGATGCAGTCGATCCCGGAGAGCGAGGCGTCCTTGTGCCACAGGAAAGCCGCCTCCTGGCCGAGAACGTGCTTGGCGACGTGGTACACGTCGTGGTCGCAGTTGGAGCCGGGGAAGATGACGATGCCGAACTTCACCTCGTCCTCTTACTCCTCCTGAATCTCGAAGCGGAACTCTTCGATGACCGTGTTGGCAAGGAGCTTCTCGCACATGAGCCGCAGGCGCCTCTCCGCTTCCTGGCGGGGAAGGCCGCCGAACGTCACTTCCATGTACTTCCCGACACGCACGTCGGTGACCTCACGGTAGCCGAGCTGGTGCAGGGAGGTGCAGACCGCCTTCCCCTGCGGATCGAGGACCCCTCGCTTGAGCGTCACGTAAACCCGCGCCTTCACCGTGAAGCCTCCCGTCGGAAAGCCCGCCAAGAATAGCACAGACGAATGGGGCGCGGCTCAGCAGGGTACGGGGCGGCGCCGGCCGGAGCAGCGTTCCCGCAGGGCGGCCGGGGAATCACCGCGTCCTGGAGAAGACCCTGCGGAACAGCGTGTCGACGTGCCTGAGGTGGTGCTGCAGATCGAACGCGCGGTCGATGTCGGCGGGCGACAGGTGACGCGCGACGTCCGGGTCGGCGCAGAGAAGCGCCTTGAAATCGCCCCCTCCCGCGCCCGCGCCCATCGCCGCCTTCTGGACCCAGACGTAGGCATCCTCGCGCGAGACTCCCTTCTTCGCGAGCTCCAGCAGGACCGTGCCTGAATAGATCAGGCCGCCCGAGGACTCCAGGTTGCGGCGCATCGCGTCCGGGTGGACCACCATGCCGGAGACGATCCGGTCGAAGCGGTCGATCATGTAGTCGAGGACGATGGTCGCGTCGGGCAGGATCACGCGCTCGGCGGAGGAATGCGAGATGTCCCGCTCGTGCCAGAGCGGCACGTTCTCGAGCGCGGCCTGAAGGTATCCCCGGACGAGCCGCGCCAGGCCGCTCATCTGCTCGCAGCCGATCGGATTTTTCTTGTGCGGCATGGCGGAAGAGCCTTTCTGCCCGGCTCCGAACGGCTCCTCGACCTCGCCCACCTCCGTCCGCTGCAGGTGGCGTATTTCGACCGCCATCTTCTCGACCGATGTCGCGGTCAGCGCGAGGACCGCCACGTACTCCGCGTGACGGTCGCGCTGCACCACCTGCGAGGCGATCGGCACGGGCTCGAGCCCGAGCGACGCCAGGGCCCGCGCCTCGATCCCCGGGTCGAGATGGGCGAACGTCCCCACCGCACCGGACAGCTTCCCGACCGCGATCGTGCGCCGCGCCGCCGCGAGCCGCTCAAGCGCGCGGAACACCTCCGCGGTCCAGAGCGCGAGCTTCAGGCCGAATGTCGTGGGCTCGGCGTGCATGCCGTGCGTGCGGCCGATCATCGGCGTGTCCTTGTGCTCGAAGGCGCGCATCTCGATGTCACGGGAGAGTTTCTCGAGCCCGGCGCGAATCAGGTCGGCCGCCTCGACCATCTGAAGGGCCTGCGCGGTGTCCACGACATCGCTGCTCGTGAGACCCAGGTGGATGTACCGGGATTCCGGCCCCACGTGCTCCGAGACGTTGGTCAGGAAGGCGATGAGGTCGTGCTGCACGGTTTTTTCGATCTCCCGCACCCGGGCCGCGTCGAACTTCGCTTTCGCCCGGATGACGGACAGCGCCGCCCGCGGGATGTGGCCCGCCTCCGCGAGGGCGTCGCATACCGCCAACTCGACGTCGAGCCAGCGGCGCAGCCGGTTCTCGTCCTCCCAGATGCGGCTCATCGCCGGCCGTGAGTAGCGCGGGATCATTTATGGGCCCCTTGCGGCATCTAGACCTCGAACCAGGGGGACGGGGCGGCCTGATCCGCCGGGTGGAGGGCGGGTGCTTTGCGCCCCGCCTCCTCGAAGCGCCGCCGGGCGGCGCCGATCGCGAGATCGGGCCTGTTGTTGGTGCGGCTCAGGTGGGCCAGGATGACGCGGCGCGTGCGATCCGACGTGATCTCTCCCAGGAGATCCGCGGCGCTCTCGTTGTCGAGATGGCCGTGCCGCCCCAGGACGCGCTGCTTCACGACCTCGGGGTAGGGACCGCTCTTGAGCATCCCGGCATCGTGGTTCGCCTCGAGCACCAGCATGTCGCACTGCGCCAGGCCCCGACGCACGGTGTCGACGCCGTGGCCGAGATCGGTCGCGTAGCCGACCCGGGTCTCGCCGGCTTCCAGGCTAAATCCGACCGTCTCCACCGCGTCATGAGGCACGGCGAATGGGGTGAGCGTCAGTCCGCCCAGGGCAAACGGCGTCCCGGCCTCGACCGCGTACGTGGACGGAACCCCGCCGTCATCGAGCGAGGCCGCTCGGAGCGTTCCGGCCGTGGCGTAGATCGGGATGTTGTAGGTGCGGGAGAAGAGGGCCGCGCCGCCGACGTGATCGGCATGCTCGTGGGTGAGCACGATGGCGTCGAGCCGGTGCGGCTCGACTCCCAGGAAACCCAGGCGGGCCGCCAGCTGGCGGCACGAAAACCCCGCATCGAGCAGGATCCGCGCTCCCCCGCCCTCGATGCAGGTCGCGTTCCCCGCGCTGCCGCTTCCCAGGACCGCCAGCCGGATCGCCATCCGCCTCCGGGAGGCCGCTCTGCCCCCTCGACTCGAACGGCGCTCACTCTACCACAACGACCGGGACGCCGGCCCGCGCTCCTAGGACTGCCCCGTGTGACCGAATCCGCCACCACCCCGCCCGGTGGGCGGCAGGGAGTCGACGGGCCGGAGGCGTGCGCCGGGAACCCGCGCGATGACGAGCTGGGCGATGCGGTCGCCGCGCCGGATGACCACCGGCTCCTGTCCGAGGTTGATGGCGATCACGGCGATCTCGCCGCGGTAATCCGAATCGATCGTGCCGGGAGAGTTCAGCATCGTGAGCCCGTGCCGCAGGGCGAGCCCGCTGCGGGGCCGGACCTGCCCCTCGTACCCCTCGGGCAGGGCCATGGAGAAGCCGGTCGGGATCAGCACCCGGCTGCCGGGCTCGAGGCTCAAGTCCTGGACGATGCAGGCGCGCAGGTCGAGACCGGCGCTTCCGGGTGTCGCCGCTGCCGGGTACGGGAGGTCGTCGTTGCCGGGCGAGCGCGCGATCGCGATTTCGGGGACGTCGTCGCCGGGGGTGCGGTCCATGCGGCGGCTCAGAAGGCGAGCACGACCTTGTCGAGGGACAGCCCGTCGGTCTTGCCGAGCACCGCGAGCGTGCAGGCGGCCGGGTCGAAGAGGTCCCGCGAGAGCCGGAGCAGATCGTCCCGGCTCACCCGCTCGATGCCGTCGAGAATCTCACCCAGCGTGAACTGCCTCCCGAAGAAATACTCCTGCCTCGCCAGGTTGGACATCCGGCTGCTGCTGCTCTCGAGCGACAGCATCAGACTCCCCTTGAGGTGGTCCTTGGCCATCTGCAACTCGGCCTCGCCGACCGGCTCGCGCTTGAGGGCCGCTATTTCCTCCAGGATGAGCCCGACCGTCTCGCGCCCGGACTCCGGGGAGGTGGCCGCGTACACGAGGAGGTTGCCGGTGTCGAGAAAGGAGTTGACCGAGGAG
Source organism: Acidobacteriota bacterium (assembly GCA_031370485.1). Lineage (GTDB taxonomy): Bacteria > Acidobacteriota > Polarisedimenticolia > Gp22-AA2 > Gp22-AA2 > JANMQK01. The sequence goes on from JANMQK010000306.1 coordinate 11,716, forward strand.
AAGACCGAGTAGGCCAGTCCCCGCTCCTCGCGGATGTGCTGGAACAGCCGGGAGGACATCGTCCCTCCGAGCAGCGTGTTCAGCACGAACTCCGGGTAGCGCCTTTCGTCGGCGACCGGCAGCCCCGGCACGCCCAGGCAGAGGTGCAGCTGCCCGAGCTCCTTCTTCTCGCGAACCACAATCCCCCCCTTGCTGACCTCGGGGGCCGGCTGCGGCGGGATGGGAGCCCCGTTCTTGAGGGGCTCGAAGGCCTCGCGGAGCGAGGCGGTTAGTCTGTTGTGATCCAGGTTCCCGGCCGCGGTGATCATGAGGTTGTCGGGCTGGTACGAGTCGCGGAAGAAGCGGATCAGGGCATCGTGCCGCATCCCCGTCACCGAGGCGATGGTCCCCTGGATCGGGCGCCCGAGGGAGTGTCCCCGGTAGTACGACTCCGTGAACAGGTCGTAGATCAACTCGTCGGGGGTGTCCTCGACCATCTTGATCTCTTCGAAGATGACCTTGCGCTCCTTCTCGATCTCATCCGGCACGAACCTGGGCCGCCTCACGATTTCCGACAGGAGATCGACCGCGATGTCGAGGTGCTCGTCGAGGACCTTGAAGTAGAAGCAGGTGTATTCCTTGGTCGTGAAGGCGTCCATCTGCCCGCCGACCGAGTCGATGATGCGCGCGATGTCCTTGGCGGACCGCGTCTCGGTCCCTTTGAAGAGGAGGTGCTCGATGAAGTGGGAGATGCCGTTCTGCTCGGGCGTCTCGTGCCGTGAGCCCTTTTTGAGCCAGACACCGAGGGCCACGGACCGGATGTCGGGCATCTGCTCGGTGACCAGGACCATCCCGTTGGCGAACGCCTCCCTGCGGATGTCGCTCTCGACCTGTCGTGCCACGATGAGTTACCCCGTCCCGGGCGCCCCCGGTCGTCAACGGCTCTCGGTTTTTCGGGGGGGGAGTATAGCACCCGGAGAGGATCAGCGCCGTCGTTCCGCGAACCCCTTCCCGTTCCAGCCGTAGACGACGGAGGCGTAGACAGGCGGCTGGCCGGGACCTTCCTCGTAGGTCCGGCCGGTAATCCAGAACTCGACGGCGCCTCCCGGCGCGTAGCGCCTTTCGATCTCCTGCCCGGCGTTCTGGAAAAGCGTCGCCCAGGAGCCGTTGTCCGCCCGGGCGATCACCTGGAGGATCTCGAGCTGGCCCCCTTCCCAGAAGGCGAGGATCTCGGGACGCCCGTCGCCGGTGACGTCCTCGAGGGTCAGGTTGCGGAAGCGGTCCCCCTGCTGCGTCGTGAAGGCCGGCGCAAGGTCCCTCCCATTTCCCTCGTAGAGTCGCAACTCGGGCCGCCCGTCGCCACGGCGCACGATGGCGGCGATCGCCTCCCTGGGACCGGTTGCCGGGCCGGAGTCCAGGGCGCGGACGAGGATCACCCGGTCCCCCTTGCCCAGCGCGGCCGTCATGACGCGCAGGACCGGGTCGTCGGATCGCTGTCCGCAGGCGAGGGTGAGGAGCAGTGCAGCGGGCGCGACGCCCCGGACCGCCCGCCGCCCCGCGGCAAGCGCCAGTTCGGCCACGGTCATACCTTGATCCGGCCCGCGAGGATTGCCCGGGCCAGATCCATCGAGGACACCAGACCCGTCACCTTCCCCTTCCTGACGATCGGCACGCGGTGAATCCTGAGGTTCCACATGATGCGGCAGAGATCGCTCACGGGAGTGTCCTCGTCGGCCGAGATCGCCGGGCTGGTCATGATGGAACGGACCGGGCTCGCCAAGGGGCCGCGCGGCTTCGCGAGGTCGGTCCAGAAAGGCCGCTCGCCGGGCGCGGGCCCCGACTCCGGAACGGCGGCCAGCCGTTGCCGCCGCAGGAGGGCGATGAGCGGTTTCTCGCGCCGGCCTTTGCGCTTCCCGGGCGGGGCCGCGGCCCCCGCGATTGGGTCGCTCGCCATGTCGCCCATGGCCCCGTAAACGATGTCTTCCTGGGTCACGACGCCGACGAGACGCCCGTCCTCATCGACCACCGGTGCGCCGTTGATGTTGTTCTCCTGGAACAGGTCGCACAGGTCGCCAATGCTCATCTCGGCGGGGACGGTGATCGGCCGCGGGGTCATGAGATCTTTCGCCCGCAGCCGGACCCTGCTCCGGCGGGCGCGCACGGGCCCCGCCGCCTTCCGCACGGCCTTCGAACTCCCGCGTCGCTTCATGTGTCGCCCGCCTCCCCGTCCAGGAGGCGCTCGATGGCGCGCGCCTCCGCTTCGACCTCGACGATCCGGTTGGCCCGGCGTGGGTCCACGCCTGGCAGAGTCCCCGCATGATAGTCGATCGTCGCCTGGCTGAACTTGCAGCCATGCGCCGTGGCCCCGATCACGACACGATCCCCCTCTCCGATGAGGCCGGACGCCCGGGCCTTCAGGAACCCGGCCACCGCCGTGGCCGAGTTCGGACAGATGTAGATTCCAGTGGCATCGACGAGCGCTTTCGCGTCCATGATCTCCTGCTCGCCGGCCGACAGGAAGGCCCCACCGCAGGAGCGCACCGCTCCGACCGCCTTGTCGTAGGAGACCGGATCGCCGATCCGGATGGCCGAGGCGCGGGTTTCGCCCGCCGTGACCCGGACCCGCTGGCGGTACCCGTCACGGCAGGCCCGGGCCAGGGGGTCAGCCGCTTCCGCCTGTACGCCCAGCAGGCGGGGCATGGTCTCGACGATTCCCAGCCGCTTGAGCTCGAGGAGTCCCTTGCCGATGGCCGAGATGTTTCCCGCGTTCCCGACGGGGACCACGAACCAGTCGGGCGCGCGCCAGCCCATCTGCTCGAGGATCTCGAAGGCGATCGATTTCTGCCCTTCGATGCGGATCGGGTTGACCGAGTTCAACAGGTAAAGAGGTGCTCTCGCGCAGACCTCGCGCAGGATCCTCATGCAGCCGTCGAAATCGGTCGGCAGCGACACGGTCACGCACCCCGAGGCGATCGGTTGCGACAGCTGCTCGACACTCACCTTGCCGGACGGCAGGACCACCAGCCCGCGCAGTCCCTCGACCTGCGCGGCGTAGGAGGCCATCGCGGCCGAGGTGTCCCCCGTCGAGGCGCAGGCCACCGCCCGCACCCCCAGGTGCCGGGCGAAGGAGACCCCGGCCGTCATCCCACGATCCTTGAACGACAGCGTCGGGTTCTCCCCCTCGTGCTTCACGTAAACCTCGGCGGTCGACGAGATCTCCTCGAGGCGGCGCGAGCGGTAGAGGTTCGTGTTCCCCTCCGGCTTGGTGACGATCTCGACCGGCGGCAACGGGAGGACCAGCTCGCGAAATCGCCAGACGCCCGATCGGTCCGCGGGGACTTTCGAGGCGAGAC
>JANMQK010000311.1:0-2491 GCA_031370485.1 Acidobacteriota bacterium
ATCAGGACCATGATCGAGACGCCGAAAAGCGCGAGCGACGCGTAGCCGAGCGTCAGGTCGACGGTACGCTCGCGAACCCGGATTTCCATAGGGAACACCTCCGCGGAGGGGTGATGCTAGTGGCGCGCCACGGGCGTGTCAAGGTTCACCTTGTAGAACCGGTCGAGCTCCTCGATCTGCTCGCGGATCCGCTCGCGGTTTTCGGCGCGGATTTCCGGCGTGACGGTCAACCGCGTGCCCGCGAACTCCGTTTCCAAATCGTAGAAGTAGTCCTTGTAGTTGACGCCGTCGACGACGTAGAGGCGCCTGCCCTCCTCCCCGAGAACCCCGTAGACCGGCCCGTAGCTCGAGGCCACCATGTAGGACTCTTCCGGGTCGCGGGCGCGCTCGCGCGCCGTCGCGGTCACGAGGGGCCTCCCGAAGAGGACCCCCTTGAGCGTGGGGGGGTGCCCGAGCAGGTAGTAAAGCGTCGGCGTGATGTCGGTGGAGAAGGCCAGGGCATCCGGATCGGCCGTAAAGCGGGCCCGGAGGGCGGCCGGGATCCGGACGATCAGCGGGATCTTCAGGACCTCGGGGTAGACCGTGTAGGCGTGCCCCCAGCGTCCCTCCTCGCCGAGCGAGTCGCCGTGATCCGAGGTCAGGATGATGATGCTGTCCTTTTCGAGGCCGTGGTCCTTCAGGTAGCCGAGAAACGCCCCGAAGCAGGCGTCGAGCCTCTTCAGCCGCGACGCGTACGGGGCGTTGAAGCCGGGGTAGGACTCTCCGGGGGGGACGCTCGACGACTGTCTGTTGATGGTCGCGACGTGCAGGTTCTGGGGCTGGGTGTAGGCGAAGATCGGCGGATCCCCGGGGAGGCGGGCCGCGAGCTTTTCCTGCAGGTCCGTAAGCGAGCGGCAGAAATCGGCGTCGCGGTTCTTCGCCCCGTCATCGAGCGGGACGATCGAAGGGGAGGGCTTGACGACGACCCTCAGGATGACGTCGAGCGTGATGTAACTGCGGTAGCGCGCGGCTTCGATCAGCTTCTGCAGCGCGTTCATCGGGTAGAAGGGGGTGATGTACTGCTTGTGGGGCATCATCCCGCCGACCCAGATCGACGGCTCGGCGAGCCCGGTCGCGCCGTACCGCGTGAAGGCGTTGCGAAAGACGATGCTCTCGCCGGCGAAGCGGCCGATCGACGGCGTGAATTCGACCGCGGGGTTGTAGGGGGAGAGGTAGTCCTTCCTGAGGCTGTCGATCACGAAGATAAAAATGTGCGGCCGCGCCTCTTTCGGGACGCGGCCCGGGGCGTCGGGCGCAAGGGCGGGGACGAAATCGACCTCCACCGGGGCGATCGGCGTGTCGCGCGAGATGTTGGTGTTTCTCTGCAAGAGCTCGTAGAAATCCCCCGCGGGCTCCACCTCGCGGGGCCGCGACATCACGTCGTGGAGGATCTTGTAGGAGACGTCATACCCGGCGTAACGGTCGAGGGTCGCCGCGACGTCCAGGCGCACGTCGCCGAGGAGGGCGCCCGCCCGGCGGCCGGATGACTCGAGGGAGCGGTACGCGCCCAGGGTCGCCAGTGCGACGAGGAGTAGCGCCACGGTGAGGTCCCTCCGGGGACGCGGGCGGGCGGTCGTGACATAGAGCGTACCGAAAAGCAGCGCCCAGACGCCGACGATCGCGAGCTGCTGGAGCATGAAATTCCAGTCGGTCACCGCCGTCCGGACGGCCAGCTCGTAAGCCAATCCGGCGATGAGAAGCACCGTGAGCGGGCGGAGTACCGCCGGGACCGCCCGCCCCGCCGTCAACGGCGAGAGAGCCAGGGCCAGTCCGCTCGTGACCGGGTCATCGCCGGGGCGGCGCAGTCTCACCGCCAGCCCCGCGACGACGGCGGCGAGGCAGAAGCCGAGCGCGAGTGCCGGGACGAAGCCGGGCGGGCCGATGAAGGTCACGGCGGAGAGGACGAACCGCCGGAAGGCGAGCGTTGTGAGCCCCGCCCCCAGGAGGATGAACAGGACGAACTCCGCCTTCGCGGGATTACCGAAGAACGCGGCAAGGCCGCGCAGCAGCATCAGGACGACGAAGAGCGCCATGAATAATAGAAGCTGGGCCATCAGGCTCCACGCGGCGGCCACCACGCGCTCCCGCCCGCTGAGCGCCAGCGCCCCCGTGTGGATGAACCGGACATATACGATCGCGGTGCCGATGAGCCAGGCGGCGAATCCGGACTTGAGCGCGGCCGCGAACAGCGCCCGCTCCTGGCCGGGGACCGGCTCCGCCCAGGCGACATCCCGCCAGCGCCCGGCGAGATCGATGGCCGCGACCCAGAGAAGCGGAAGAAGCGCCGCCTGGCACCAGGCGAAGGATGCCAGGTCGTTCTTCAGGGTGGGCAGGACGGGGTGGACGATCAGGAAGAGGCCGAAGCTCCCCATCACGGCGAGGAAAGCGCGGGTCAGGCCTTTCGTACCGCGACGCCGGAGGTCGTCGCGCAGGCTCGGCGCCACGGCGAGAA
>JANMQK010000324.1:0-8750 GCA_031370485.1 Acidobacteriota bacterium
CCTTGAGCTCCCGGCGCTCCAGCGCCCGGGTGATCGAGAAAAACACCTCCTCCAGCGTGAAGGGCTTCTGCAGGAAGTCGAAGACCCCCTTCCTCAGGCTGGCGATGGCGCTCTCGATCGAGCCGTGCCCGGTGATGACAATGAACTCGATGTCGCCGTTGATCGCGCGGATCGCCTCGATCGTCTCCAGCCCGTCGAACCCGGGCATCGACAGGTCGACGAGGGCGATGTCACAGCGGGACTTCCGGACGACGTCCAGCGCCGCCGAGCCGCTCTCCGCCGTGAGCACGGCGTGGCCCCTGAGACGCAGCGCCTGCTCGAGCAGGTCGCGCATGGACGCTTCGTCGTCAACGACCAGGATGGCGGCCGGGGGCGCGACGCCGTGCCCCGGGAGGTCGTCCCCGGCGGCGCTCGCGGGGGGAATGCGTACGGCGTACGCGGTCAAGGGCCGGCCAGCGCCGTCCTTGAGATCAGCTTGCGGGCGGTCTCCGCCTCCTCGCTTTCGGGCCACTTCAGGACGATTTCCTTCAGGATGGGGCGCGCCTGCTCCTCCTTGCCGAGGCGCACCAGGGCGTCCGCCTGGCGCACCCGGAATACGGCCAGGTCCGGCCGCTCCTTGGCGCCGCGCGCGAAATACCGCTCGGCAACCTCCATCTCCCCCTTGTCGGCCATGATTGTCCCGAGTCCCAGCAGGGCGGGCGGAAAACCCGGCGAGGCGTCGAGCGCCGCGTGGTAGAGGGCGATTGCCCGCACCGTGTCCCGGGTTCCATCCTGGTGCATTCTGGCGAGGGCCGCGGCCACTTCCGGGTTTGCCGGCGCGAAGAGGAGGACCTGCTCCTCGATGGCGATGGCCGGGCCGAACGACCGTTCCGAGGCAAGCTGTACGGCCACTTGGTGGCATTCGAGCGCCTGCGGAGCGATGGGGCCCGCGAGACAGGTGGCGGCGGTCGCCGCACTCCTCGCGGGAGTCTTCTCCGGCGTCGGCGTCACGGCGATGGACCCGGACCACGCCAGCAGCATGAGAACAATGGTGTGCGCCACCCCTGTCAGGGTTTTCTGCGTCATGGCGTGCCCTCCGGGGCTTCCTGGTATCGGCTCACGACATTCAGCCGGGAGCGTCCGTCGCCCACCGGGACAAGATAGGTCCCGGACGCACATCCGCAAGCGATTGCGATCTTGTGATCGGGGGGCCGACGGGGAGTGGTCAGCGGGCCTCAAAGACCAAGGGCGGGCCCTCGCAGAGGCCCCCTGCGGTCTTGCCGCAGAAGGGTCGATGCGAGTGCCCGCCCATGGGGAAATCGCCCCGTTCCGGCCTGGTGACTCAGGTTCCAGCCGGAGCGCCCGCATCAAGGCCGGGCGCGGCCGGGGACAAGGCGGCCGGATGGTTCCTTACGCCGCCTTGAACTTCCGTGCCAGCTTCTTGTACGTTGCGTCCGCCCGGTGGAGCTTCTTCTTCGCCTGGATGCGGGCCTTGAACGCCTTCCGCATGCGCATGACCATCTTCTTGCGTGCCTTCTTCGTCATCGGTCACCTCCTGGGCCCCGAACATAATTCCGCGTGCCACCGGAGTCCAGCGCGCCGGCCCGGGACGGACCAACCACGGCTCCCCGGGGAACAGCGTCAATTCACCGTCGGGAACGGGTCCTGGAGGGGGGAGACATTCTGGCGCGCCCGGAGGGGTTCGAACCCCCGACCACCGGATTCGAAGTCCGGTGCTCTATCCAGCTGAGCTACGGGCGCGTTGTTGGATTATGAGGTACCTGTGGGTGATCCCGCAATGGCCTAACGTGTCCCCTTCGATGGATCGTTCAGCTGTTTGGACCCATCAACTCGTCCAACCAGAGCCGGAGTGCGCTGGTGTGGCGATCCTCGTTGAGCACGTAGGGGCGGAGCTCGGCTTCGAATCGCTTCTCAAGTTCGTGCCTGTCAATCAGCCCTTTCCGAACGAGGAATTCCACATCGGCACGATCGCGCGCGCTGTTCCGGCCGAGCTTTGCGAGAATCAGATCGTGGACTTCGAGGGCACGAAGCCGAAGGCGCTTGAAGCCTCGCGGAGTCAGGTCGATGAGTCTTGAGGCGTAGGCCTCCGGATATTCCGCGATCGTCACGCGGTGGAAGTGTAGCCTGTGGGTTCGAGCGATCTCACTTTTCTGACCCGCGATCCCGACGAGTTCCTCTGCCGCGCTCGATGGCTCGATCTCGATGATGTCGATGTCTCCGGTCGGCCGCGGAAGTCCCCACAGGACGGCGAGCACGAAGCCTCCCAAGCAGTGGACTTCAACAGGCTGTCCTAGAGCGCGATCGACATCCCGGAGAAAGCCAAGCCAGGGCTCCGGGATCTTACCGGGCATAAGGCAATTGCTCGACCTTGAGGTCTGTGAGGAGATTCCAGTGCGTCGCCGCATCGGACCGTTCCCGTCTCAACCACTCACGCAGTCGTGCGTGGGCGTGTCCTTGGCCGAACGTCTCTTCCCGAGCGAGACGACTGGGTTCCAGCGCCCCCTCGAACTGGCGCAGCTCAGCTAGGCGTCTCTCGAATTGTTGCTTTCGCTCCGCCACCTGCCGCGCAAGCGCGACCATGAAACCGAGCCGGTTTTGAAGGTTTTTTGCCTTTGCATCAGCGACGATCCGTTCCAGGTCGAGCCCTTCGTAGCTGAGCAGGAGCCATGGGAGGGCTTCTACCAACCGAGGTTCCAACTCATCGAACGCCAATCCGGCCAGGAGAACCTCCGCCGGATGCAGCATGGTACCCGGCCGCCTTCGGTAGGCGAAGCCCGGGTAGCATAGACGTGCGAGTTGCGCCTCGAACCAATCGTTCGTTGGTCGATCCTTCGGTACCGCCGTTGTCGTAAGTGGAAGCATCGTCGGAGGCAGATTAAGCAGACGCGTTAGTCGATGGGCAAGACGTGGCGGCATCCGACGCTTCCCGGACTCCATGAGCGAAAGGTAGGCCTGAGTCACACCGAGCTTCTTGGCGAGATTCACTTGTGTCCGCCCCGCCCTTTCCCGAGCCGTCTTGAGAACCGCTCCTTTCATCGCATCGGAAATATATAACAGACATTGTTATATGTCAACGTCTCTCCGCCAGGTCTATGGCCCTCAACGCTCTATTGCGTGCTGGCTACAGGCGCGGATGAGGTCGGGCGCGACGCTCCCAGTGCTGAGGCTGTGACCAATCGTGTGACCATCCTTGTCCGGTGCTCTATCCAGCTGAGCTACGGGCGCGCGCGGGCCTATTATTATCCAATCGTGCGGACCGGTGACCTGCGCCTCCCCCTGGCTCCTACCCTGGCCCTTCTGGTCTGGGTCCTCGCCGTCCCCGGGGGGACGGTGGCCTGCCGCGCGGACCCGCGGCCCCCGGACAGGGCGCCCGCGCACGCGCCTGCGCCTGCACCCGCGCGGCTCAAGCTGGCCTCGTGGAACCTCGAGTGGCTCAATCGCCATGATCACGAAGGGAGGGTGCCCCGCACCCGGGAGGACTACGCCCGCCTGCGCGAGTATGCGGCGCTTCTCGACGCCGACATCGTGGCTCTCCAGGAGGTGGACGGCGCCGAAGCGGCGGGCCGGGTTTTCGACCCGGCGGTCTACTCCTTTCATCTGACCGCCGACGAAGGGTACCTGCAACGCACCGGATTCGCTTACAGGAAGACCCTGGAGGTTTCCCCCAACCGGGATCTCGTGGGGCTTTCGATCGGGGGGACGAGACGGGGCGCGGACCTGACCGTTAGGCTGCCCGGCGGGCCGCTGCGTCTTCTGAGCGTCCATCTCAAGTCAGGCTGCTGGTCCGGGCCTCTCACGGCCGCGACTCCGGCCTGCGGGATCCTCCGCGCCGAGCTGCCGGTCCTGGAATCATGGATCGACGCCCGGGCCAGGGAGGGGATCCCTTTCGCCGTCCTCGGCGACTTCAACCGCCGCTTCGGCCGGACCGATGCCTTCTGGCTTGCGATCGACGACGGCGATCCTCCGGACTCCGACCTCACCGATGCGGCCGCCGGGCGGCGTTCGCAGTGCTGGGGCGGCGAGTTTCCCACGTTCATCGACCACCTCGTTTTCTCACGCGGAGCGGCCAGGCTCCTGGTCCCGGGGTCGTTCGAGCAGTTAATGTTCCGGCCCGGCGACCGGGAGCACAGGGCGACGCTCTCCGATCACTGCCCCATCGCCGTGACGCTGATGACGGGAGAGCTCGCCGGACCGGGAGCACCTGAGCGCGCCGCGGAGGGCGATCCGCCCACGTTGACCGCCGCCGAGGCGGCCGCGCACCTCAACGAGGTGGCGAGAGTGTGCGGAGTGGTGGCCAGCACGAGGTACGCCAGATCCGCGCGCGGCCAGCCAACCTTTTTGAACCTGGACTCCCCTTACCCGGACCCGATCTTCACCGTCTTCATTCGGGGGAACAACCGCCCGGCGTTCGGACGTCCGGAGGTGACGTACGCGGGAAAGAGGATCTGCATAACCGGGCGGATCACCCTCTTCAAGGAAACGCCTGAGATCGAGGCCCGGAGGCCATCACAGATCGCTCTCGCGGGCGACTCGGAGAAGTAGGCCGGAGGCCGGCGTTCTCGAGGAGATCACGCTCCGGGCGTGAACTCCGCCGCCAGGAGGGTGAGATCGTCGTCCGGGGGGCGGCCCGCCGCGTGGCGCCGCGTCTCCGCCATGATGACCTCGACCACGTCGGCGATCCCGCCGCGCGATTTCTCCATCACCTGGAGGAGGCGCTCGCGGCCGAACTCGTTCCCCTCCGGGTCCCGCGCCTCGTACAGGCCATCCGAGTAGATCGCCAGGCGGTCTCCCGGGCCGAACGGGACATTCGCGGTCGGTTCGCTCGTGAGGGCGATCCCATAGGACAGGAGGGGTGTTGTCGCGGGGAGCTGCTGCGGTGCCTTTCCGCCTCCCCACAAGAGGGCCGGCGGGTGCCCCGCGTTGAGGTACTGCATCGTGCGGGCGCGGGGATCGACGATGGCGAGAAAGAGCGTTACCACGCGGTGTTGTCCCAGGGGCGCCATCGTCTCGAGGATCGCGCGGGCCGCCGGCACCAGTCCCGGCGTATCTTGAAGCACCCGGCCGATCGCGGTCTTCACCATCCCGGTGACCAGGGCAGCCGCCACTCCATGCCCCGCGACGTCCGCCACCATGAGCAGCAGCCGGTCCTCCGGAAGCGGCAGGACGTCGTAGAGGTCGCCTCCGACCGACTCGCAGGAGACATACGCGCTGGCGACCCGGACGGGGCCGAAGCTCCGCGGCAGCCCTTTCGGCAGCAGGGCGAGCTGATATCTGCGTGCCCGGGCCAGGTCCTCGGTGAGTCGGCGGATGAGACCATCGCGCTCCGCCTCGAGCCGCTGCATCTCCAGGCAGCGCTCGACCATGGTCATCAGGACGGCCCGGCTGAACGGCTTGGTGACGAAGAAGCAGGCGCGCTCCTTGACGGAGCGGACGAGCTTCTCGTCCAGGTCGGTGACCGACCCGGTCACCAGGATGACCTCCGTCCGGGGCCGGAGCGCCTTGATGGCGCGCGTCAGCTCGAAGCCGTCCATGCCGGGCATGCGCACGTCCACGATCGCGACGTCGTAGGAGTCCTTCTGGATCGCGGCGAGCGCCTCCTCCCCGCCCGCGACACCGCGCACCTCGTTCCCCGGTGCGAGGATGCGCTCGACCGTGCGCAGCATCGCCGGGTCGTCGTCGACAACCAGGATCCGGCTGTGTCCAGCCTTCATGCCCCGGCCTCCGGCGAAGGTGTGGTGCGGCGACGCGGCGGTGACGCGGCGCGCCGGCCGGGCCGGGGCGCGGCGACCGGGAGCGTGACCGTGACGGTCGTGCCCCGCCCCGGCGCGCTCTCGATCTTCATCTCTCCGCTGTTCTCCCAGAGGATCGACCGGCATATGGCGAGTCCCAGCCCGGACCCCTGCTCTTTCGTCGTGTAGAACGGCTCGTGAATCCATTTGAGCTGGTCGGCGGGGATCCCGGTTCCCGTGTCCGCCACCTTGACCTCGATACGCTGCCCCTCCCTCCTCGCCTGCACCCTGAGCCTGCCGCCGGCGGGCATCGATTCGAGGGCGTTGGTAAACAGGTTGAGGAAGAGTTGCTCCAGGCCGCCCCGGCTGACTTTCAGCTCGGGGAGATCCTCGGGCACCTTCATCTCCAGGGTCACCCCCGACCGCTCCAGGCGGGCTCCGAGGATCGACAGCGCCCCGTCGAGAATCGTGGGAAGCGGCGCCCGTTCCGGGGGCCGCACGCCCGACCTGGCGAGCTGCAGCATGCCGTCGAATATTCTTTGGCAGATCCTGGCCGACTGCTCGATCTGTCGCAGGTCCTCGATGAGGACCTCGCGCCGGAATGATCCCGCGTTCACCTCTTCGCGCGCCTGTTGGGCGAGCGGCAGGATCGCGCCGATCGCGTTCTTCACATCATGGGAGATCGCGCGGGCCAGGTCCGCCATCGCGTGTTTCTTCTCCGCGGCGATGATCCGCTCCTCCATCGAAAGCGCCCGGCGCGCGCTGTGGATGAGCGACGCGACATGCGGCGTCACGCGGGCCACCCCCTGCATCTCGGGCGCTCCAAACGTATACGGCCGGCGGGTGGCGATCTTGAGCAGGCCGAGGAGCTGGCGGTCGTGGTACAGCGGCGCCAGGAGCAGGGTCCCCTCGGCGGGCTCCTGTCCTTTTCCGCTCCAGCGCAGGAGACGGCCCAGCCTCTGGACCTCGGCCGATTCCTTCTCCACCGGAACGTCCGGGCCCTTTTTCCCACGGCCCGCATCGAACGACACGACCCGGATCGCCGTCGAGCGCAGCAGGACCGGCCGGAGATCCTCCGGGACCTTGATGCGCCGCCCGATGCGGCGGCTCTTCTCCTTGGCCCAGGCGATCTGCTCCGCATGCAGCACGAGCCGCGCTCCCGCCTCCTCGGCGATGAGCAGCGCCGAGCTGTGATCGTATCGCGTCAGGGATTTCAGCCCGTGCAGCAGCCGGTAGAAGAGATCCTTCGGCCGCAGTTCCTGGACCGTTTCATCCTTGATGCGGTCGACGATCCGGTTCAGGCGGCGCTCCTCGCGAAGGGCCGCCTCGTGCGCCACCTTCCGGCAGAGACGCGCGAGCCACCGTCCGGCGCCCGCGGGGAACGCGCCGCCGGGGCGGCGCACCGCAATCACGCCGGCCGCGCGTCCCCCGATCAGGATGGGCGCCATGATCTCGGTATCCGGAAGATCGGGACGCTCGAGTTCCAGGAAGGCGCGCACCCGGTGGAGGTCCCAGGCCGGGCCGGCGCGCCCCCAGGGCAGGACGCGCAGCGAATCCGACACGGGATGCCGCAGGAACACCGCCCCGCTTTCGGCGCCGAAGTGCGGGCCGATCCGGCCCAGCGCCGCCTTGTAGAGCTTTGTGGGATCGTCGATCGTTTCGAGGAGCCCGGCGAGCTGCGCGAAAAAACGGTAGCGCCGCTCGTCTCCGGGCTTCGTCGTAGGTGAAGATCCGGGATCCTGTTCGTTGTCCGGCCGCCGGCCGGAGGGGTCAGACCCCTCAGCTCCCGCCATAGCCGATGCTGACCTTGCCACCCTCGACGACGACCGGGACAGACCGGCCACCGCCGGAGACTTTGAGCATCTCTTCAAGGAGCTTCTTGTCCTTCAGGACATCGAGATACTCGACCTCGTATCCCTTCCCCTGGTAGGCCTCACGGGCCGCAGTGGTGTAAGGTCAGGTTTCCTTGCCGAAGATGCGAACCGACTTGGGCATCGAATCCTTCCTTGGGTTTTCGACAACCTGGATCGACGTGGTGAGCCGTGGAGGACTCGAACCTCCGACCCGCTGATTAAGAGTCAGCTGCTCTACCGACTGAGCTAACGGCCCACAAACGCTTCAGAAGATGGGGTGAGTGATGGGACTCGAACCCACGACAACCGGGGCCACAACCCGGGGCTCTACCACCTGAGCTACACTCACCGTACTGATCGATCATTCCATTCCGGCAGGAGGTTCGCGCGCCCTCCGCGCCGCCGGTGGCGCGCCTGAGGGGATTCGAACCCCTGACCCACGGCTTAGAAGGCCGTTGCTCTGTCCCCTGAGCTACAGGCGCGTTGCCCCTTGCCTCTCATTGCCGCGGCAACCGCCACCTCCAGAAACCCAACGGGAGCGCGTATAGTACCACAGGCATTGCGGGGCGCCGCAACGTGACGCGTCAGCGCGAATCGGCGGGTGGCGGCGACACGACGAACAGGTAACTCCTGATTTTCCCACCGGCGTCCTCGATACGAAGCGCATACCGTCCAGGTCTCAGGCTGGGACCGGGAACGATCAGGTCCAGGCGCCCCGGGTCTCCGGCGTCACCCGCCCAGGTCCCCACCCAGAGGTCGCCCCCGTCCGGACCTTCGAGTCTCAGCCGGTAGGGAGGCCGCGCGGGCCGGCCGGGAGCCACCGCCTGGAATTCCAGACGGTACGCGGCCTGAGGGTCGGCCTCCCGGGCGAACGTGGTCAGCGCCCCGCCCGCCGACAGGCCTCGCAGGCTTTCCTGAAGAACGATGGCCGCCCGGCTGTCATCCACGAGCAGCGGACCCACCCGCACGAGCGGAGCCGTCCTCCGACCAACAAGCCACGCCACGGGAAGCGCCGCCGTCAGGATCATCACGATCACTTGGAGCCTCATTTGCGGCTTCGGGCGAGCGTCGTTCAGGAAGGTCTCCGGGCAAGTGCGGGGCCCCCGGGGCCGCCCGGGGCCCCCGCGCGACCGGCACGGCCCGCGGGCGCCGGGGGCCCCGGGGTAGG
>JANMQK010000339.1:0-3864 GCA_031370485.1 Acidobacteriota bacterium
GGCTGGTCGAACGGGTTGATCCCGAGCACCGCCCCCGCGACGGCGGTGGCGATCTCCCAGCGGAAGAACTCCTGCCCGAGGGCGTAGGGGTCGGTCACCCGGATCGTCACGACCGGGTGTCCCGCGCGCTCCAGCGCCTCGATCGCGGCGTCCTGCGCCTTGTCGGGGGCGGTCTCGAGCCGCACGTAAACGAACAGGCGGTCGTCACCGTACGCCTCCGGCCGGCCGAGCGATTCGAGGTCGACCGGCACCAGCCCCTTGCCCTGCTTGCCGGTTGATTCGGCCAGCAGCTGCTCCAGCCAGGCGCCGAAGGCAAGAATTCCGGGGGAGGAGGCGATCGTGACCTTGTCCCGCCCTTGCCGGCCGAGCACGCCGAGGACGACCCCTAGGATGACACCGGGATTCGCGGCGGGGGGGGTGAACGCCGAGCAGGAGTTCACCATCGTGGCCGCGCGCTCGAGAAGCTTCGGGACGTCGATCCCGGCGATCGCCGCGGGCACCAGCCCGAAACGCGACAGCACCGAGTAGCGCCCGCCGATCCCTGGTACGCCCGCGAACACCTTGCGGAAGCCGTCGGCGCGGGCTATCTCCTGGACCTTCGAGTTGGGATCGGTGATCGCGACAAACCGCCGCCCGGCCTCGCCCGCCCCGACCGCCTGGCGCGTCTTCTCGAAGAAGTACTGCTTGAAGATGTTCGGCTCGAGCGTCGAGCCCGACTTGCTCGAGACGATGAAGAGTGTCGTCTTCGGAGAGACGGCGCTCTCGCAGGTCCTGACCTGGGCGGGGTCGGTGGAATCGAGGACGCGCAGCTCCGGAAACCCCGCGGTCTTGCCGAACGTGGAGGCAAGCACCTCCGGGCCGAGGCTCGATCCCCCCATCCCGAGAAGGAGCGCATGCGTGAGATTCTCGCCCTTCACTTCGCCCGCGAACCGGGTCATCTCCGGGGCGCTCTCCCGCCCCGCCTCGACCGCCCCGAGCCAGTCGAGCCACTTGCCTTCGTCCTTGCCGGTCCAGAGGCTCGCGTCGCGCGCCCAGAGCCGGCGGATCTTCCCGCCGGCGCGCCACGCCTCGATCTCCGCCGTGACGGCGGCCGCCAGGGGCTCGGAAAGCTTGTGGCTCTGGCGGTCGAGACCCGCGCCGAGGACCTCCTGGCGCTTGCGTTCGACCGCGAGAAGCAGCGCATCGAACGGGTCGGCGAAGAGGCGCACCGCGTCGTCGAGCAGCCGGTCGGTCACTTCCTTCATCGAGATCCCGGCGTCCGCCAGGCTCTTCATGACCTGGCCCGCCGCCTCGACCCCCTCCTCGAGGCTTGCCCGGGCCCGCCCGTGATCCCGGAACGCGTCGACCGTCGCCGGCGGCATGGTGTCGACCGTGTCGGGGCCGATCAGCTCCTCGGCGTAGACCACGTCGCGGTAGGCGGGGTTCTTCGTGCTGGTGCTGGCCCAGAGAAGGCGCTGAGACTGCGCGCCACGCTCCGCCAGCTTCTTCCAGCGCGCCCCGGCGCAGAGCTTCTTGTAGGTCTGGTAGGCCTGCCGGGCGTTCGCGATCGCGACCTTCCCCTGGAGCCCCTTCAGCCGCTCGGCGTCGGGCCCGCTCGCCCCCTTCTTCAGCTTGGCGTCGATCATTGAATCCACCAGGGTGTCGATGCGGCTGACGAAGAACGAGGCGACGCTCGCCATCGCGCGAACCTCTCCGCCATTGGCTGCGCGGTCCTCGAGCCCCTCGATGTAGGCCATGGCCACCCGCTCGTAGGCCTCCTGCGAGAAAAGCAGCGTGACGTTGACGTTGATCCCCTCGCTGATGAGACGGCGGATGGCGGGCACACCTTCAGTCGTCCCTGGGACCTTGATCATGAGGTTCGGCCGCTTCACCATGCCCCAGAGGCGGCGGCCCTCCTCGATGGTGGCTTCGGTGTCGTGGGCCAGGTAGGGGGAGACCTCCAGGCTGACGTAGCCGTCCCGCGCCTTGGACTCTTCGTAGACCGGCCGGAGCACGTCGGCGACATCCTGGATGTCCTTGACCGCCAGGGCCTCGAAGAGCGACTTGGCGTCGCGGTCGCGCTCGCGGAGCAGCCCCTCGATGATCTTGGCGTAATCCGGGCTGCCGGCGATCGCCTTCTCGAAGATGGCGGGGTTCGAGGTCAGGCCGCGAAGACCGTCCTCGCGCACGAGCTTTTCGAGGGCGCCGCTCGTGATCAAGTCGCGGCGGATCATGTCGAGCCACACCGACTGTCCGAGCTGGGTGAGTGATTTCAAGGGATTCATGACGGCACCTCCAATGCAGGCCAAGGTCGGAAAGACAATGAAAAAAACCGGCGCGGCCCCGGATTCGGGACCGCTCCCGTCCGCTCCCCTCGGCGCGGAACGATTTGATGGATCCCGGCCGCCCGCCTAGCGGACCAGCCGGAAGAACAGGTCGAATATCTTCTTGACCGTCGGTGTCAGTTTACCCCTTCTCCAGGCATCCGCGGCCTTGCGGATGATCTCTCCCTGGGTGGGGTAGGGGTGGATGGTGGAGGCGATGGCCCCCAGGCCGACCCCCGCGGTCGCCGCCAGGCAGAGCTCTCCGATCATGTCCCCCGCGTGCTCGGCCACGAGTGTCGCGCCGAGGACCTTGTCGGTGCCCTTCTTCAGATGGACGCGCAGGAACCCCTCGTTGGCGCCGTCCAGTACGGCCCGGTCGAGCTCCTCGAGCGACACGGTTATGGTGTCCAGCTCGATCCCGCTCTCCTTCGCGTCTTTCTCGTAGAGCCCGACGTGGGCGATCTCGGGGCTGGTGTAGCTGCACCAGGGGATGACCATGCGGCTTGCCTTGCCGCGGCCGAAGAAAAGCGCGTTGGCGACGACCAGCCGGGCGTGCGCATCGGCCGTGTGGGTGAACTGGTATCGCGAGCAGACGTCCCCAATGGCGTACACGCGCCGGTTGGAGGTCCGCAGCCGGTCGTCCACGGTGACGCCTTTGGGTGTGTACCGCACGCCGGCCGCCTCGAGGTTCAGCCCCTCGATGTTCGGTTGCCGCCCCAGGGCGACGAGGATCTCGTCGCAGACGGTGCTCACGGCCCGGCCCTGGTGCTCGTAGCGGACCGTCCGCTCCGTTCCGTTGCGCTCGACGGCCAATAGCTTGGTGCCAAGGTGAAGCTCAACACCGTCGCGCCGCATGGCTTTCTCGACAATCGCCGCAGCGTCGCGGTCTTCCTTGGGAAGAATCTGCGCCCCCCGGTTCACCAGGGTGACCTTGCTGCCGAAGCGGGCAAACGACTGCGCCAGCTCGCAGCCGATCGGGCCCGCGCCCAGGACGACCAGCCTTTTCGGCAGCGTCTCGAGCCAGAAGATGTTCTCGTTGGTCCGGGGTTCCGCCGCCTCGAGGCCGGGGACGGCGGTCAGCGCGGCGCGGGCGCCGGTGGCGACGACCGCCCGGCGGAAATTGAGCCGCGCGCCGTCCACCTCGACGACACCGGGGCCCGCGAACCGCCCCTCACCCAGGAAGACATCCACCCCCAATGAACGGTAACGGGCCACGCTGTCGACATGGCTGAGGTCGGCGCGCAGGCGGCGCATCCGCTCCATCGCGGCGCCGAAGTTCCCTGGTCCGGAGACCGCGGGCCCGCCGAACGCCGCGGCCGCGCCCTGGGCCTCGTGCCAGGCACGCGCCGCCCGGATGATCCCCTTGCTGGGGACGCAGCCGACGTTCAGGCAGTCGCCTCCCATGAGGTGCCTCTCGACGAGCGCGACCCGCGCTCCGAGCGCCGCGCCCGCCGCCGCGGTCACGAGCCCTCCGGGGCCGGCGCCGATCACGACGAGGTGGTAGCGTTCCTTGGGGGTCGGGTTCGCGTAGGGCGCGGGACGCACATTGGCCAGATGGCGC
>JANMQK010000037.1:0-13266 GCA_031370485.1 Acidobacteriota bacterium
GGCCGCGTACCGTGCCCAGCAGGAATTGGAGCAGGGGGACCGTATCGTCGTCGGCGTCAACAAGTACCGCTCCGACGAGACGGGCGAGGGGGTCGGCGCCGCCGCGGTGGGGGACGCGGGCGCGTCGATCCCGCTTCACAAGATCGACCCCGCGCTCGAGCCGGGACAGAAAAAGCGGCTGCTCGAGTTCCGCGCGAAGCGCGACGCGCGGGCGGCCGAGGGGACGCTCGGGGCGGTCGAGCAGGCGGCGCGCGGCCGCGACAACCTGATGCCCCGGATCCTGGCGGCGGTCGAGGCGGGCGCCACGCTGGGGGAGATCTCCGACCGGCTGCGCGCCGCGTTTGGCGTTCACCGTCCGACCGTCCGCGTCTAGGCTGAGGCGAAGCGACACGTGGCACCAATCCTTCAAGTCAGCGGGCTGACAATCCAGTTTCCGTCCGACGGCGGGGTCGTGCGCGCGGCGGACGACGTGTCGTTCCATGTCGACGAAGGGGAAACGCTTGGCCTCGTCGGCGAGTCGGGGTGCGGCAAGAGCGTGACGGCGCTGGCGCTCCTGCGCCTGGTCCCTCCGCCCGGTCGCATCGTCTCCGGCCGCATCGTCTACCAGGGCACCGACCTCATGACCCTCCCCGAGAAGGAGATGCGCCGCTACCGAGGCCGCAGGATCGCCCTGGTCTTCCAGGAGCCGATGAGCGCCCTGAACCCGGTCTTCACGGTCGGCTACCAGATCGCCGAGGGGCTCATCGTCCACAAGATGATGAAGAAGAAGGAAGCGCTCTTGGAGGCGGCGCGCCTGATGGACCTCGTCCGCATCCCCGACGCGGCGCGGCGGGTGCGAGACTACCCGCACCAGATGTCGGGCGGCATGCGCCAGCGCGTGATGATCGCCATGGCGCTGGCATGCCGGCCGTCGGTCCTGGTGGCGGACGAGCCGACGACCGCCCTCGACGTCACCATCCAGGCGGAGATCCTCGAGCTGTTGAAGGGCCTCAAGGAGCAGTTCCGGCTGTCGCTGATACTCATCAGCCACAACCTCGGCGTCATCGCCGAGACGGCGGACCGGGTGGCGGTGATGTACGCGGGCCGGATCGTCGAGCAGGCGCCGGTGCGCGACATCTTCAAGTCGCCTGCCCACCCCTATACGGCGGCGCTTCTGAAATCGGTGCCGCGGCTCGGCGAGGGCACTGGCCCGGCCAGCGCCGGGGTCGGCGCCGCCGGTGCGGGGGTCCGCGCGCCGCGCCGCCGCCTCCAGGCGATCGAGGGAAGCGTGCCCGACCTGACGCGGCTGCCGCCCGGCTGCGCGTTCCACCCCCGCTGCCCCGACGTCATGCCGGAGTGCCGCCTCCTCGAGCCCCGCTTCCTGGGCCTGGCGGGCGCGGCCGCGACGCGCAGCGTCGCCTGCTTCAAGCACCACGACACCGACGGGAGGCCCCGGTGACCGTGGCGCCGCTTCTCGAGGTTCGCGACCTGACGAAGCGCTTCCCGATCCGCCGCGGACTCTTCTCGCGCGTCAGCGGCTATGTGCGGGCGGTGGATGGGGTGTCGCTCAATGTTGCTCCCGGCGAGACGCTGGCGCTGGTCGGCGAGTCCGGCAGCGGCAAGACGACGACGGGACGCTGCATCCTGAGACTGATGGAGCCCACCTCGGGCTCGGTGCGCTTCGACGGGGTCGATCTGCTGGCGCTGCGACCCACCGAGATGCGGCGGATGCGGCGGCAGATCCAGGTCATCTTCCAGGACCCGTACGGCTCGCTCAACCCGCGCATGAAGGTGGGCACAATCGTGCGCGAGCCGCTTGAGATCCACCGCATCGGCGGAAGCCGAAAAGAGCGCGACGCGATGGTGGCGGGGCTCCTCGAGCGGGTCGGGCTCGACCCCGCCATGATGCGCCGCTACCCGCACGAGTTCTCCGGGGGGCAGCGGCAGAGGATCGGGGTGGCCCGGGCGCTGGCGCTCAAGCCGCGGCTCATCATCGCCGACGAGCCGGTGTCGGCCCTCGACGTGTCGGTGCAGGCTCAGGTGATCAACCTCCTGATCGACCTTCAGGAGGAATACCGCGTCGCGTACCTCTTCATCGCCCACGACCTGGCGCTGGTGGAGCGTATCGCGGACCGGGTGGCGGTGATGTATCTCGGGAAGATCGTCGAGGCGGCGCCCACGGCCGAGATCTTCCGGAACCCCATTCACCCTTATACTAGGGCGCTCCTGCAGGCGATTCCGGTCGCGGACCCCGAAAGGGTCAGGGAGAGGGTCGTGATTTCGGGCGACCTTCCCTCGCCGGCCGACCCCCCGCCGGGCTGCCGGTTCCACACCCGCTGCCCGGTGGCGGTCGAGGCGTGCCCGCGGGTCGAGCCGCCTCTGGTCGAGGTGGCGCCCGGACACTGGGCGGCGTGCCATCTGGCGCCCGGGCCTGGAGGAACGGCTTCCGGGTGAAACCTCCGGGGTCGATCGCGCGTAGAACAGACGTCTTGGGGATCAAGTTCCGTCAACTGAGGTGATTCGATGACTCGACGAGTGGCTCGCCGCATGCTCTCCTTTCTGCTCATCCCGCTCATCCTGGCGTCCGTACCGGCGCCACAGGCGTTTGCCCGGCAGGGCGCCGCCGATGGACAGGGCGCGGCGGACCAGCAGGGCGCGGCCGCGGGGGAGGCGGCGCCCGCCGGGCTCGTCCTCTCGCTGGACGAATGCCTGAAAAGCGCGCTCGAAAACAACCTGAACATCGCGGTGGCGCGCTTCGACCCGATGCGCAGCCACGAGCTGGTGACCGCGCAGCAGGCGCTCTTCGATCCGTCGCTGGTCGGCGCGGCCGGGGGCAGCCAGGATGAATCGACGCAGCACCAGGACATCGCGGCCACCGAGTTCACGTTTCCTTCGTCATTGAAGCTGCGCAACTACAGCGCGGGATTCCTGGACCCTCTCATCACCGGCGGCTCGTACAGGTTCGACGTGACGGCCAACGACAGCCGGTTTCTCGGCACGCAGTTCGACTTCACGAGTTTCACCACCTTCCCGATCACCGCCAAGCAGAACCAGGTCAACTGGAAGCTGACCTACAACCAGCCGCTGCTCCGGAACTCCGGGCCCAGGGCGAACCGCTGGCAGATCGTCACGGCCCGAAACAACCTCGGGACCAGCGAGGCGCAGTTCCGGCAGACGGTCATGGACACGCTCTCCGCCGCCGAGAAGGCCTACTGGGATCTTAACTTCGCCATCATGGACCTGAAAACCAAGCGGACCTCCCTGCAGCTCGCCAGGGATTTCCTGGAGCAGAACCGGATCAAGGTCCGCGTCGGGACGCTCGCGCCGATCGAGATCACCCAGGCCGAGGCGGGCGTGGCCGACCGCGAAGAGGGCGTGATCCTCGCGGAGAACGCCGTCCTGACCGCCGAGGACGCCCTGCGGCAGGTCATGAACGTGCCAAAGGACTCACCGGCGTGGTCCGAGCCGATTCACCCGTCGGACGCCCCTCCCCTGAACGAGGTTGTCCCCGACATGCAGGAGGCGACCGCGGCCGCGGAGTCGAACCGGCCCGACCTCGAGCAGGCGCGGCTGGCGCTGAAAAGCAAGGAGACCGAGCTTTATTACCGCCGGAACCAGAAGCGCTGGGGGCTCGACTTCACCGGCAACTACGGCCGCGGGGGGGTCAGCGGCATCCTGGTGGACGACGGCTACTCGGGTGCCATCGATCACTTGCGGACCGATTTTCAGATCGACTGGAGCCTCGGTCTCAACCTCAGCGTGCCGATCGGCAACCGGCAGGCGATTTCCAATTTCACCCGGGTCGAGTACGAGACGAGCCAGGCGAGGTTCGCCCTGCAGCGCACGGAGCAGGCGGCGCGGGTCGAAGTGCGCAACGCCGTGCGCCAGGTCGAGACCAGCCTCAAGCGCGTCAAGGCGGGCCAGGTCAACGTCCGCCTGCAGCGCGAGAAGCTCGAGGCCGAGCAGAAAAAGTACGAGAACGGCATGAGCACTTCGTTCCAGGTGCTGTCGTTCCAGACCGACCTCGCCTCGGCGGAAAGCCGCGAGAACCAGGCCATCACCGACTACAACACGGCTCTGGTCGAGCTCGACCGCGTCAAGGGGACCCTCCTCGACGCGCGGCGCATCGCCATGCCCGGAAAGCCCGAGGCCGCCTTCGCGCCCCCGCGGCACGAGGCCCTGCCGTCCGATTTCCCGCTCGTCGCAAGGCCCGCCGCCAGCCCGGGCGGCTCGCCGGGAGCAAAGTGAGTAATGCCGCGAACCAGGCCGACTGGGAACCGGCGGACACACAGCGAGGACGGGGTCGATCTGACGCTCATTCGATGGATGTTGTCGTTGTCGCCGGTTGAACGACTGGAAGTCCTGCAGGACACGGTCTGGTCGCTCATGAGGCTGCGCGGTGAAGAGAACCTCGAAACCTGACTACGTAGCCCTCCTTCGGACCCTCGTTGAACATCGGGTCGACTTCATCGTGGTGGGTGGCGTATGCGGCGTTCTGCATGGGGCCCCCTTGGCGACCTTCGACCTTGACGTCGTGCATTCGCGGAAGCCCGAAAACGTGGAGCGGCTCATGCCTGCCCTGAAATCGCTCGGCGCGTTCGCACGGGGGCAGGGGGATCGGCACATCGCGCCGGATCCCTCCCATCTGTCTTCGCCGGGACATCAGCTCCTGATGATACGATTCGGCCCTCTCGACCCTGTTCGATCTGCGGGAAACGACCATCCGGGTCGCCTGGATTCCCGACCTGATCCGCCTGAAGCGGCCTGCTGGGCGACCTCAGGACAAGTCCGACATCGAGCGCCTCGAAGCGATCCAGAGGTAGAGCGACGATGACCGAGCGCGCCGGGTCCTCTGACCATTGGGACGCCACGTGGGAAGGGGCGCGAAGATTCCGCCTTGAGTCGACCCTCGCGGCCACGCCCGCCCAGAGGCTGGCGTGGCTGGAGGAAATTCTGGAACTGGCATACTGCGCCGGCGCCCTCGAAGCAAAGCCGCCCAAACGTAAGGTCTGACACTCCCGTGCGCGCGCTCCCGTGCCTGCGTTGACACCCCCGGGGGCGGGTGTTAGCATGCGCCTTCGCACTGCAGGCGTATCGGCGCCTTTGTGAAAAACATCACGAGTCGGGCGGCCGCCGGCGCCGCGGGGCCCGCCACCGGAGCGCGGCGACGCCGTGATCAGCTACCTCCCTCTCGGACTCCAACTTCTGGCCGCCGCCGGCCTGGCCGCCGTGATCCTCGGCCTGGCGGCCCTGTTCAGCCGCTCGTCGCATGGCCGGACCGATCTGTCGCCCTACGAGTGCGGGGTCGATCCATTCGAATCGGCCGAGAAGCGCTACACGATCCGTTTTTACATGGTCGCGATGCTCTTCATCCTGTTCGACATCGAGACGGCGTTTCTCTACCCGTGGGCGACGGTGTTCCGCCGGATGGGGCTGGCGGGGTTCGTCGAGATGGCGCTCTTTCTCGGGGTGCTCCTGGCCGGGCTCGTCTACTGCTGGCGCCGCGGCGCCCTCGAGTGGGACTAGCCGGGCCATGGCCGCCGGACCGTACTGCGATCCCAGCCCTCCAAAAAGAATCGTCGAAGCGCTGAAGACGCGCTTTCCCGGCGCCGTCCTCGAAGAGACGGAGTTCCGGGGCGAGTTGACCCTGCTGGTCCCCGGCGAAAAGATCGTCGAGATCGGGCGCTACCTGAGGGACGACGCGCAAGGTGACTTCAGCATGCTGACCGGCGTCGTGGGACTGCATTTTCTCGAGCGCGACTACGAACACGAGGTGGTCTACCAGCTCTACTCCCTCGAGAAGAACCACCGGCTGCGGCTCAAAGTAAGGCTGCGCCCGGGGGAGACGGTGCCGAGCCTCACCCCGGTCTGGCCCGGCGCCAACTGGCCCGAGCGCGAGGTGTTCGACCTCGTCGGCGTGCGCTTCCAGGGGCATCCCGATCTGCGCCGCATCATCATGCCCGAGGACTACCCCGACCACCCCCTGCGCAAGGATTTCGACGTCGAGGGGGGCCCCACGTCGATCGACCCGCCGGGCCGTCCGGCCTCGCCGGGGTTCCGCGACATGGAGCACGCCTAGATGGAAGAGAAGAGGGTCTTCGCCGAGCCGCCGCCGATGACGGCCGAGGTTCCCGAGGGGCGGGACGCGCTCCACGGCGATCGCATGGTCATCAACATGGGGCCGTCGCATCCGTCGACGCACGGCGTGCTGCGGCTGGTGCTGACCCTCGACGGGGAGATCGTCAAGAGTGTCCAGCCGCACGTCGGCTACCTGCACCGCGGGATGGAGAAGATCGCCGAGACGATGACCTACCACCAGTTCATCCCGTACACCGACCGCCTCGACTACCTGGCGCCGCTGTCGAACAACGTGGGCTACATCCTGGCGGTCGAGAAGCTGATGGGGATTACGGTGCCGCCGCGCGCCCAGGTGATAAGGGTGCTGTGCTGCGAGATCGCGCGCATCTCGGCCCATCTATTGTGGCTCGGCACGGGGGCGCTCGACCTGGGCGCGGCAACGGTGTTCTTCCACACCTTCCGCGAGCGCGAAACACTTTACGACATCATCGAGTCCCTCACGGGCGGGCGCCTGACGACCTCTTACCCGCGCGTCGGCGGGCTGGTCCGCGACCTGCCCGAGGGCTGGAAGGAAAAGGTCGCCGGGTTCGTCGCCTCGTTCCCCAAGGTCCTGGACGAACTGGACGGCCTGCTCACCGGGAACCAGATCTGGCTCAAGAGGACGCAGGGTGTCGGCCGCATCAGCGCCGCCGACGCCATAGCACTCAGCCTCACCGGCCCGAACCTGCGCGGCTCGGGTGTCGCCTACGACGTGCGGAAAAGCGAGCCCTACAGCGGCTACGAGAACTACGAGTTCGATGTCCCAATTGGCAACGAGGGGGACGTCTATGACCGGTACCTGGTGCGCTTCGAGGAGATGCGCCAGAGCGTGCGCATCCTCGACCAGGCCCTGAAGAACCTTCCCGAGGGGCCTATCAACATCGACGACCCCAAGATTGTCCTGCCGCCGAAGGATCGGGTCCTCAAGAAAATGGAGGAGCTGATCCAGCAGTTCATGATCGTCACGGAAGGGTTCGAGGCGCCGGCGGGCGAGGTCTACCACGCCATCGAGGCTCCCAAGGGGGAGCTGGGGTTCTACATCCGGAGCGAGGGGGGGAAATCCCCCTACCGCCTGCACATCCGCTCGCCGTCTTTCATCGGCCTGCAAGCGATCGAGAAGATGGCGGTCGGATCTCTTCTGTCGGATCTCATCGCGATCATCGCCAGCCTCGACCCCGTGATGGGGGAGGTCGATCGATGAGGCGGCAGGCGCGCGCGTCCGAGGTGCGGCGATGATCCCGGTGCGCCCGGAGACCGACCGCCTGATCGGCGAGCTGCTGACGCGCTACCCGCAGCAAGGGACGGCCCTCCTGCCGGCGCTTTACGCGATCCAGGACGAGCTGGGGCACATCACGCCCGAGAGCATGGCGTACGTGGCGGGGAAATTCGGCGTGTCGGAGGCGTTCGTGGCCGGGGTGGTGTCCTTCTACACGATGTTTCACAGGAAGCCGGTCGGCAAGCACCATATCCAGGTCTGCCGGACGCTCTCCTGCGCGCTGCGGGGCGCCGGGGAGATCCTCCGCCACCTCGAGTCGCGTCTTGGCATCAAGGAAGGGGGGAGGACCCCCGACGGCCGCTACTCCCTCATCGCGGTCGAATGCCTCGGCGCCTGCGACACGGCGCCGATGTGCCAGGTCAACGACAAGGAACATGGCCTGCTCGATCCCAAAAAGGCGGACGAGCTGATACGGTCGCTCGGGTAAAGGGACGCTCATGGCCTACGAACCGCTCCTGACACGCAACATGAAACGGCCCCATTCGGAGTCGATCGAGGTCTACGTCTCGGCCGGCGGCTACGAGGGGCTGCGGCGCGTCCTCAAGGAGTTCAAGCCGGAAGCGTTCGTCGAGGAGGTCAAGGCCTCGGGGCTGCGCGGGCGGGGCGGGGCCGGGTTCTCCACCGGAATGAAGTGGGGTTTCTTGCCGAAGAGCAAGGACAAGCCGCGCTACCTGGCCGTCAACGCCGACGAGAGCGAGCCGGGCACCTTCAAGGACCGCCTGCTCATCGAGAAGGACCCGCACCTCGTGCTGGAGGGAATCATCGCCTCGGCCTACGCGATCGAGTGCCACACCGCCTTCTTCTACATCCGGGGGGAGTTCCACGCGGGCGCCCGGATCTTCCAGAAGGCCGTTGACGAGGCGCACGCGAAGGGCTTCCTTGGCAAGAACATCCTCGGCAGCGGCTTCGACTTGGACGTCCTCTTGTACCGTGGCGCGGGGGCCTACATCTGCGGCGAGGAGACGGCGCTTCTGGAGTCGCTCGAGGGGAAGCGCGGCCTGCCGCGCATCAAGCCCCCTTTCCCGGCCCTCGTCGGGCTGTACGGCTGCCCGACGATCATCAACAACGTCGAAACGCTTGCGAACGTCACGCTCATCGCCGAGCAGGGGGCGGCGTCGTACGCCGGCATCGGCCGCCCGCCGAAGAACACCGGCCCGAAGCTTTACTGCGTCTCGGGACATGTCAAGCGGCCGGGGGTCTACGAGGCGCCCCTGGGGCTGCCGCTCCTCGAATTGATCAACGACCGCGCGGGCGGGATGCTTCGTCCCGACCGGCCTCTCAAGGCGGTGGTCCCGGGTGGCTCGTCGATGCGGGTCCTGCCGGCCGCGAAATGCGACGTGCTGATGGATTTCGACTCGCTCATGGCCGCCGGGACGATGCTCGGGTCGGCCGGCGTCATCGTGATGGACTCGAGCACCTGCATGGTCGGGGCGCTCCTGAACCTGGCGCGTTTCTACGCGCACGAGTCGTGCGGGCAGTGCACGCCCTGCCGCGAGGGGACCGGCTGGTTCGTGAAGGTGCTGGACCGCCTCGAGCGCGGCGAAGGGCGCAAGGAAGACCCTGATCTTCTTGTTGATGTCGCCAACCGGGTGGAGGGAAACACCATCTGCCCGTTCGGCGAGGCGATAGCCTGGCCGGTGCAGTCGTATGTCAAGACGTTCCGCGAGGAGTTCGACGAGCACGCCACGGGTCGCGCCTGCCCGATGCAGGCGGCCGCCGCGGCCACGACAAAGGCAACCTGAGACCGACCGGGGAGAGACCAGAAACCATGCCCGAACCGACCCAGCCCCAGCCGCCCGCGGGGCCCGACGAGGTGGCTCTCCTGATCGACGACAAGCCCGTCGTGGTCAGGAAGGGCACGACGGTCCTCCAGGCCGCCGAAGCGATGGGGCTCCTCATCCCGCACTATTGCTACCACCCCGGGCTGAGCATCGCGGGGAACTGCCGGATGTGCCTGGTCGAGATCGAGAAGATGCCAAAGCTGCAGATCGGCTGCGCCACCGTCGCGGCGCAGGGGATGGTCGTGAAGACCGGGACCGAGAGGGTGAAGACGACGCGCGAAGGGATCATGGAATTCCTCCTGATCAACCACCCGCTCGACTGTCCTATCTGCGACCAGGCCGGCGAGTGCCGGCTGCAGCAGTACGAGGCGGCCTACGGCGCGGGGTACAGCCGGTTCCAGGAGGAGAAGGTACATTTCCCGAAACGCTACGACATCGGGCGCCAGGTCGTGTTCGACGCGGAGAGGTGCATCAAGTGCACCCGCTGCGTCCGCTTCTGCGACGAGGTGAGCCAGAGCCACGAGCTGAGCCTCTTCGACCGCGGCGACCACTCGATCATCGGCACCTTTCCCGGGAAGCCCCTCGACAACCCCTACTCCGGGAACACCGTGGACATCTGCCCGGTGGGCGCCCTCACCTGGAAGCCGTTCCGCTTCAAGGCGCGCGTCTGGTTCCTGAAGGACATCCCCTCGGTCTGCGCGGGCTGCGCGCGCGGCTGCAACGTGAACCTGGCCACATACCAGAACCGGATCCATCGCATGACGCCGCGCCTCAACGAAAAGGTCAACGCCTGGTGGATGTGCGATCCGGGACGGGAGAGCTTCGCGCCTCTCTACGAGCGGCCGCGGCTCGAGCGGCCGCAGATCCGGATGGACCCGCCCGCCGCCTCGTCCCCGGCTGCCGCGCCGTCGCGGGGGCCGGCGCTCCTCGACGCGGCGATCGACCGCGCGGTGGAGCTTCTGCTGGGCGTCAAGAAGCGGCACGGAGAGCGGGCGCTCGCCGGCCTGGTCTCCGCCCGGCTGACGGTCGAGGACCTCTACACGGCCGGGCTGGTCCTCTCAAAGACGATGGGCATTCCCCGGCTGGCCGTCCCGCCCCACGAGGAGGGGAAGGACGATGACCTGCTCATCCGCCGGGACAGGACCCCCAACGCGCGGGGCGCGGCGCTGCTGGGCATCGGCCCGCCCGACGCCTCGCGGCTCAAAGAAATATTGGAGGATATCGCGGCCGGGCGGGTGCGCGGCCTCGTCGTCATCGGCGAGGACCCGGTCGGCGAGGGGCTCCTCGCCGCGCCGGCCCTCGCCGCCCTGGAAGCGCTGGTTGTCATCGACTGGTGGCGCAGCCCGACGATCGAGGCGGCGCACGTCGCGTTGCCGGCCTGTGGCTACGGCGAAGCGGAAGGGGTCATCGTCAACTTCGAGGGGCGCGCGCAGCGCCTCCGCCTGGCGGTCAGGCCTCCCGCGGAGGCCGAGCCGGCATGGCGGGTCCTCGCCCGCCTGGGGCGCCGCCTCGGCTCGTCCTTCGAGCCCGCGTCGGCCTCCGCCGCGTTCGACGAAGTCGCCGGGCGCCTGCCGGCGTTTCGTGGATTGTCGTACCGCGCGCTGGGTGGCGCGGGCGTGATGCTCGAGGGGGCCTGACGTGGATCCGGAAATCGTGCCGGTCCTGGTCGAGGCGGCGGTCAAGATCGTCATCGTCTTTGGAGTTCTCCTGACCACGGTGGCCTACATGACCCTGGCCGAGCGCCGCGTCTCGGCCTGGATCCAGGATCGGCGGGGCCCCAACCGCGTCGGCCCGTTCGGCCTGCTGCAGCCCGCGGCCGACGGCATCAAGTTTCTGTTCAAGGAGACGATTCTCCCGCCGCACGTCCACAAGGTCATCTATCTTCTCGCGCCGGCGATCATCTTTATCCCGGCCATGGTCACGATCTCGGTCGTGCCGTTCGGCCCGACGATCCGCCTCTTCGGGCGCGACATAGCGCTGCAGATCACCGACGTGGACGTGGGGGTGCTGGTCATCCTGGCGTTCTCTTCGTTGGGGGTTTACGGCGTGGCGCTGGCCGGCTGGTCCTCGAACAACAAGTACTCGCTCATGGGGGGCCTGCGGTCCGCGGCCCAGCTCATCTCCTACGAACTGCCGCTCGGCCTGGCCGTGGTCGGCGTGCTGATGGCGACCGGGTCGCTCAGGCTCGGGGACGTCGTGGCCCACCAGGCGGCGCACGGATGGAACGTCCTCTGGCAGCTGCCGGGATTCCTGATCTTCATGACGGCCGCGTTCGCCGAGACCAACCGCCTGCCGTTCGATCTTCCGGAGGCCGAGACCGAGCTGGTCGCCGGCTACCACACCGAGTACTCGGGGATGCGCTTCTTGATGTTCTACATGGCGGAATACGCGAACATGGTGACGGCATCGGCCCTGGCGGTGACGCTCTACTTCGGCGGCTACAACGTGCCGGGCCTGGCGCGGCTGGGGCTGCCGGGCGCCGCCGCCGCGGCCCTGCAGACGGGGGCCTTCATGCTGAAAGTCGCCTGCGTCCTGTTCGTCTACGTCTGGGTGCGCTGGACGGTGCCGCGCTTCCGCTACGACCAGCTCATGAACCTGGGTTGGAAGTTCCTGCTCCCGGCGGCGCTCGTGCACATCGGCTGGGTGGCGTTCATCGTCCTCGCCGGGTGGGCCTGACATGCATCTGCTGACCGGCCTCGTCATCCTGGTGATTGTCTACGCGCTCCTCCGGGTGATTTTCCCGGGCCGCAGGTACCTGCCGGGGGTGATCGTGGGCATCGCGGCGGCGACCCTCCTCGCCTTCTTTCCCCGGGACCTCTTCGAGATGCAGTTCTGGGCCGGGGCCGTGGGGTTCGTGGCGATCCTGTCGGCGCTATTGGTCGTCATGCACCCGAACCCGATGGTGTCGGTGCTCTTCCTGATTCTCAATCTTTTCTGCATCGCGCTCTTTTTCCTCATGCTGCAGGCGCAGATCCTCGCGGCGCTTCAAGTCATCGTCTACGCCGGCGCCATCATGGTGCTGTTCGTGTTCGTGGTGATGCTCCTGAACCTCAGGTCCGAAGAAGGCCTGCGGGTTGGCCGGGGGTTTGGGCGCTGGGCTGCCATCGCGCTGGGCGCTCTCTTCGCCGGGATGATGTTCACCGCGATCCGCGGCCGGGGGGTGCGGCCGTTTTTCAGGCCGGGGGCGTTCCTCGACGGTTTCGGGACGGCCCGGGATCTCGGGGACACGCTCTTCCGCGACTACGTCTTCGCCTTCGAGGCGGCCTCGGTGCTATTGGTGGCGGCCATGGTTGGGGCGGTCCTGCTGGCGAAGCGCCGGCTGCAATAGGGGAGACGCGCCGTGAGGATCGAGTTCTTCCTGGTGATGGCGGCGCTGCTCTTCACGATCGGCGCCGTGGGGGTCCTCATCCGCCGCAACGCCATCGTGATGCTGATGTGCATCGAGCTGATGCTCAACGCGGTCAACCTGACCTTCGTGGCCTTCGCCCAGGAGAGTCAGACCATGACCGGCCACATCTTCGCCTTTTTCGTCATGACCGTGGCGGCCGCCGAGGCGGCCGTCGGCCTGGCGATCGTCATCGCGCTGTTCCGCCGCCGGCGGACCACCGACGTGGACGACGCCAGCCTGATGCGCTGGTGAAAAAATGCTGAGGCTCCTGTGCTGAAACTCCTGTGGCTCGTGCCGCTTTTCCCCGCGGCGGGGTTCCTGGCGAATGGCCTGCTGGGAACGCGCCTGCTGCCGCGGCGCGCGGTGGGCCTCGTCGGCTGCACGGCGGTGCTGCTGTCGTTCATCGTGTCCGCGGGCGCGGTGTGGCAGAACGGGAGCCAGCGGGTGACGCAGACGCTCTTCACCTGGATGCCGATGGCGCACGCGGCCGACGGGAGTGTCGTTTCCATCGACTGGGCCTACGCGCTCGACCCGCTGTCGTCGGTGATGCTCCTCGTCGTGACGGGGGTCGGGTTCCTGATCCACGTCTACTCGGTGGGGTACATGGGGCACGAGCCCCAACCGGCGTACGCGCGGTTTTTCGCCTACCTGAACCTGTTCATGGCGATGATGCTGACCCTCGTCCTGGGGGCGAGTCTTCCCGTCGTATTCGTGGGATGGGAAGG
>JANMQK010000354.1:0-5872 GCA_031370485.1 Acidobacteriota bacterium
ACCCACAGCGCCGACCTGGCGGCGCAGGCCGACGCCACCTGGCGGCTGCACAGCGGGATCCTCGAGACCCGATGAAGCCACGCACGACACGATGAGCGGGCTGGCGCGATGAAGCGCTACTTCCTGCGGGCCCTCGGCACGCACTTCCGGGCGGGGCGGACGCTATTCTTTCTGGCCGTCTTCGGGGTCGCGCTCGGCGTGGCCTCGGTGCTGTCGATACAGATCATCAACCGCAACGCGCTCGGGGCGTTCGAGGGGGGACTCCGGGCCGTGAGCGGCGAGGCGGACCTGACTGTCTTCGGGCTTGCCCCGGCGCTGCGCGAGGAGATCTACCCCGCGGTGCTGGCGGAACCCGGAGTGGCCGCGGCCTGGCCCCTCGTGCGCGCCGACGTGGCGCTTGGGGGACGGCGCGGGAGATTTCTCGAGATCGTGGGGCTCGACCTGTTCGCGCCGCTCCGCCTCCCGTGGCAGGTCGCTCCGGACGGGATCGCAGCGGCGCTCTCGACCCCCGGCTGGGTCGCCCTCACCCCGGCGCTGGCGGCGGAAATGGGGTGGAAGGTCGGGGACTCTTTCGCGGTGACGAGCGGGTCACGAAGAGCGCGGCTGCGGGTGGGGGCCCTGGTCGATTTTCACCGGATTACGCCGCTGGCCAGCCGGCGGCTCGCGGTGATGGACATCGCGCAGGCGCAGGACCTCTTCGGGCGGCAGGGGGAGATCGGTCAGATCGACGTGCAGGCGGCGCCGGGCGAGGACCGGGCGAAGCTCGCCGCGCGGCTCAGGCTCCGGCTGGGAGACGCGTACCAGGTCGTCACGCCGGAACAAAGAGAGAAGCAGGCGGCGGGCCTGCTGGGGGCTTTCCGCCTCAACCTGACCGCCCTCAGCTTCATCAGTCTTTTCGTCGGCTGTTTTCTCGTCTACACCAGCACGCAGGCCGCGCTTGTCAGGCGCCGCGCCGAATTCGGGCTGTTGCGCTCTCTGGGGACGACGCGCGGCCAGATCGTCGCGCTCGTCCTGGGGGAAGTCCTGCTCCTGGGTGTTCTTGGCGTCGGTCTCGGAATCCCGATCGGTTACAGGGTGGCGGAGGCCAACGTAAAGACCGTGAGCGACACGCTGTCGAACCTATATCTCCTCCAGGCGATCGAGACCCTGACCCTCTCGCCGGGTCTCTGCCTGCTGGCCGCGTGCATCGGGATCGGCGGGGCGTTCGCCGGCGCTCTCCTGCCGGCGATCGACATGAGCCGCAGGGAGCCGCGAGCCCTTCTCGCGGCCTACACCCTGCACGAGCGGATTGGCTCCTCCGCGCTGCCCCTCTTTCTCCTCGGGCTGGCGCTCGCGGGCGGCTCGGGGCTTTTCTACGCGCTGGTGCTGCGGGACTGGCGCCCCGGGGGGTTCGTCGTCGGCATCGGGATCCTCCTGGCCCTTCCCCTCATCACGCCGTTCCTGCTGCGGCTGGCCTGCCGCTCGGTCCGCCTCGGCCGCGGCCGGTTCGGCGTCCTCTACGGATTCAAGAGCCTCGGCCTGCGCCTGCAGACGACCGCCTTCGCCGCCGGGGCCCTGGCCGTTGCGGCCAGCATGCTGATCGGCATCACCCTGATGATCGGCAGCTTCAGGAAGACCCTCGAAATCTGGGTCGCGAGCACCGTGCAGGCCGACATCTATATTTCGACCGAGTCCTGGGCGCGGGGCCGCAGCGAAGCGACGATCTCCGACGACCTCGTCGCCGCCATCCGCCGCATCCCCGGTGTCCACGCCATGGACCGGCTGCGCCAGTTCATGGTCCAGGCCGGCGGGCGGCGCGTGGCGCTGTCGGGGGTCGACCTGGGCCTGGAAGGAGCCTCCGCGCGCTTCGTCCTGATGGATGGCGAGCCGCGTGCGGTCCTGCGGCGGGCTCGGGAAGAAAACGGCGTGCTCATCGGTGAGCCCCTGGCCCGCAAGGGAGAGTACAGGGTTGGAGAACGGCTGCCGCTGGCCGGCCCGCGAGGCCCGCTCCTCTTCCCGATCGCCGGCGTCTATTACGACTACGCCTCCGAGAATGGATCGATCGTCATCGACCTCAAGACGATGGCGGAGGCGTTTGGTCCGGGCCCGATCAACAACCTGGCCCTCTACCTCGAGCCGGGCATCAATCCCGAGCAGGCCGTGGACGATCTGAAAGCCCGTTTCAAGGACGCGCCACTCGTCATCCGCAGCAACCGGCGCCTGCGGGAGGAAATCATCTCGATCTTCGACCAGACGTTCGCCGTGACGCGGCTCCTCCAGGCGATGAGCCTGCTCATCGCGGTCTCGGGGATCACGCTGACGCTTCTGGTGCTCGCCCGCGAGCGGGTGTCCGAGCTGGCGCTCTACCGCGCCCTCGGGGCGACCCGCCCGCAGATCGTCAGGATCTTCATGGGGAAGGGGGTGGGGATGGCCCTCTTCGGGCTGGCGCTCGGGCTGCTGGGCGGCATCGCGCTGGCGATGGTGCTGATATTCCTGATCAACCGCGCTTACTTCGGGTGGACGATCGCCGTGCACTGGCCCTGGCCGGCGCTGCTGCGAGACATGGGAACGATACTTCTCGCGGCGGCGCTGGCGAGTCTCTACCCCGCGCTGCGGGCCAGCCGCACTCCGGCCACGGAGCTCGATCGTGACGACCTCTGACGCGCGGGGCCGACGGCGAAGGGAATTCGCGCGGGCGTTCCTCTGCCTCGCGGCCGGCATCCTCGTTTGCGGGCTGGTCATCGGCGCGGGCGCGCGCGCCACGAACCCCGGCGAAGGCTGGAGGCAGGCGGAGCCGCGCTACGCCTGGGCCTTTCCGAAAGACCACTGGGCGCATCGCGATTTCAGGACGGAGTGGTGGTATCTCACCGGCAATCTCGCGTGCGCCGGCGATAGGAAACCCCGCTTCGGCTACCAGTTCACCTTTTTCCGGATCGGCATCGGGAAGGAGGCGCCGGATCTCGACTCCGCCTGGACCACCGGCGCCCTCGTCATGGGCCACGCCGCGATCACCGACTTCGCGCGGGGGCGGCACCATTTCGGCGGCCTGCTGCGCCGCGAGATGCCGCTTCTCGGGGCGTTCGGCGCGCCCCCCGATCCGTTGATCGCCTGGGCACGGGCGCCCGCCGGCACCGATGGAATCTGGAGCCTGCGCTGGAACGGCTCGGGGTTCGACGTCGTCATGCGCGACGACGCGCGCGGCACCGGCTTCTCGCTCACGACCCGGCCGCTCAAGCCGCTGATCCTTCAGGGGCCGGACGGGTACAGCCGCAAGGGCCATGAGACCGGCGCGGCCAGCCTCTACTACTCCTTCACGCGGCTGGCCACCGAGGGCTCGGTGCGGGTTGGTGATGTCACCTGCGAGGTGACCGGCGAGTCATGGATGGACAAGGAGTTCGGCTCGCGGCAGCTCGGCGGCGACCAGTCCGGATGGGACTGGTTCGGCCTGCAGCTCGACGACGGCCGCGAGCTTATGCTCTACCGCCTGCGCCGCAAGGACGGCGGCACCGATTTCCGGAACGGCACGCTGGTTCCCGCCGGCGGTGCCGCCCGGCCCGGCGGGAGGGCCGCGGCCTCCGCCGCCCCCCGCTTCCTGGAAGAGGGCGCATGGACGCTGCGCTCGACCGCGACCTGGCGCAGCCCGGAGACCGGGGCGGTCTACCCGTCGCGCTGGATCATCGAGCTGCCGGGGGAGCGCCTGCGCCTGGAGGTCGTGCCGCGCCTCGCCGACCAGGAGAACCGCGGTGCCGTTCCCGGCTCTCCTTATTACGGGGAGGGGGCGGTCGATCTCCTGGACGCGGCCGGCGGCCATGCCGTACAGGGATACGTCGAGCTGACGGGGTACGGCGACGGCAACCGCCCGCCTATCTGATCCCGGGAGGGAGCGGGCCGCAGTCCTGCTCGAGGCCGGGCCGCAGCCGCTGCCGCACCAGCTGATCGATCCGTTGCGCGATCTCCCTGACGAGCGGCGCAGCCTGCCGATCCTCCAGCCCCTCGAAGGCGACCGCGTGAAGCATCTTCCGGTCGCCGCCCATGAGAGCGAGCCGGCTCGCGTTGGCGCGTTGATCGGATCCGAGGGCTCCCGTCCGGGCGGCGGGAGAATCGGGTGCGGACATGAACTCGGCGGAGGACGCCAGGCCGAAGAGATGGCGGGGCGCCATCGGGTCGGGCGGCCGGTTCTCGGGAAGCGCATTGTCGGGTGACTCTTCCGACGCCCCCAGCCAGCCGAGGTCCTGGGAGCAGGTGTAGCCCGGTGCTCTCAGTGTGAGCGTCCCCGTCTCGAGCAACTCCACTTCGTAGAGAGGTGTTGTCAGCACAAGGACGCGGCCTCCCGTTCCGGCCGCCTGCCGCCTGGAGTCGGCGCCTGATCCTCCCTGGACGCGAAGCGTCTGGATTTTTCCTTCCGATGGCGCAGCCTCGGACCGCGCCGCGCCGCTCTTGTCCGCCATGCGGACCTCGTCCTTTTCCCGGAGCGCTTCAGGTTTTTCGATCGCGACATCCTGTCCCTGTTGATCGACCCCCCGCACCCCCTCCGACGCTGGTCCGGGGGCGAAGGCGGGGGCGAACCCCGGAGCCGGAGCCGACGCAGGGGCCGGGGCGGATGTGGTCGCCGGGGCTGACCGGGACGAACGCTGCAGACTGTCCGCTTCGTTGCCACGAATATCCGCGGGCGACACCTTCTTGGCGGCATCGGAAGGCGGCGCCTCGGGAATCGTCGGCGGTGCGGATTCCCCGCGCGCAACGAGCGGCTCCTCTTGGGGCGCCCAATAAACCTTATAGGTGAGAAGGAAAAGGGAGCCTCCGACCAGGATCGCAGCGGCGGCGGAGAGCGGCAGCGGCGACCACCACCAGGGCCTGCCCGCGGGATGGCGTGTGGCCCGCGCCGTGGCCGGCAGCCTCAGACGGATCCGGGCCGCGAGGTCCAACGGAATGGGCGGGGGCTCTTCCGCCGCGCTGGCGGAGGCGAGTGTCCGGATGTCGTCGAGAAGACGGCGGCAGCCGTCGCAGGTTCGCAGGTGTCTTTCGACCGACGCTTTGCCGGGCGCGTCGATCTCTCCGTCGGCATAGGCCGAGATCAGGTCGTGCGGATGGTCGTCCGGAGTCTGGTTCATGCGAATCCCCCTTCCACGCACCGGCGCAGGGCAAGCCGCGCGCGGGCCAGGCGCGAGCGGATGGTCCCCAGGGCGATCCCGAGGGCCCGAGACATCTCTTCGTAGGACGAGCCCTCCCCGTCCCGCAGGGCGAGGACCGTACGCCAGGCCGCCGGGAGCCTCCCGAGACACTCCAAGAGACGGCGTCGCAGCTCCTCCGCCTCGAGCGCCTGCAGGGGGGAGGGCGCGTCGGTCGCGATGATCATCCCCGGCTGCAGCCCGGCCGCCTCCTCCGTCCCCGCCCCGCCCGATTCCAAAGGCTGCGAGGCCCGCCGCACTTTCTCGGAGACGCGCTCGATGTGGTTCAGGGCGCGGGTGACGGCTATCCGCTGCAGCCAGGTGGACAGGAGCGAGTCCCCGCGGAATTCCGGCAGCGCCTTGTAGGCCGCGAGAAAAACCTCCTGCACGACGTCCTCGGTGTCCTCACGGTGCCGCAGCACCCGCCAGACCACCCGCCAGACACGCGGCAGGTGCACCCCGACGAGCCGGTCGAACGCCTCGCGATCCCCCCCGCGGGCTCGCTCGAGGGTGATCTCATCATCCATCTCGGTTGCCAGGCGTTCCGTCAAGAGGAACCTCGTTGTGTCCAGCATGCCACGGACCGGCCGGAAGTCCCCACCCCATGCCCTCCCCGGGGTGAGACAGGAGCGTCCCTCCGAAGTTCCCGCGGCACGCGAACATCCAGCGGATGCCCATGCCGGATGCCGCGGTCGCGCGCGCGGCCCCCCCCAGCAGGGGCGGGG
>JANMQK010000355.1:0-12153 GCA_031370485.1 Acidobacteriota bacterium
CCTTGAGCATCGCCCGGGCCCGGAACAGCCTGGACTTGACGGTGCCTTCGGGAAGATTGAGGACGCGGGCGACCTCCTCGAGGGGCAGCGCCTCGACGTGGGCCAGGAGCAGTGGGGCCCGGTAGTGCCGGGGAAGCCGATCAACCGCCATCCTGAGGCGGAGGGCCCGCTCGCTCTCCCCGGCCCGCTCGTGCGGGGAGGGGCGGCTGTCCGCCAGGCCCGCCGGGATCTCATCCATTTTGGAAT
The DNA here is from genome assembly GCA_031370485.1 of Acidobacteriota bacterium. Lineage (GTDB taxonomy): Bacteria > Acidobacteriota > Polarisedimenticolia > Gp22-AA2 > Gp22-AA2 > JANMQK01. The sequence goes on from JANMQK010000355.1 coordinate 247, forward strand.
CGTGCCGGCGGCTCCTGCGGCGATCGAGCGAGGCGTTCACCGTGATGCGGTAGAGCCAGGTCGAGAGGGCGTGGGTGGGCTCGTAGCGGTTCAGGCTCCGGTAGACCTTGTAGAACACTTCGTTGGTCACGTCCTCGACCTCCTGCCGTGGCACTCCCATCCGCAGCGCCGCGGTGGCGACCAGCCGCTGGTACCTGCGGACCAGGATCTCGAAGCGTTCGACCCTGCCGTCCAGCACCTCACGGACAACCTCGATATCCGTGGGCTCGCCGGCCATCCAGCCTCCGCCGATCCTGTGCGATTGTACCGGGGGGACCGCCCCGGGGTTCCAAGATGGTATCATCCGCCATTCCATGCCCCGATCCATGGCTGACCTCGACATGCAGGGACCTGCAACCGCGCCTCAAGGGGCGATCTCGCCCGCCGAGGCGCAGGCGTTCTGCGCCCGCTTCACGCGGGAGCATTACGAGAATTTCCCCGTCGCCTCGCGGCTCCTGCCGGCGGCGGTGCGCCCCGCCGTGCAGGCCATCTACGCCTTCGCCCGCATGGCGGACGACTTCGCCGACGAGGAGATCCACGAAGGCCGCAGGCTGGAGCGGCTCGAGGAATGGGGACGGCTGCTCGAGGGCTGCTTCCGCGGCGAGGCGATCCACCCTGTGTTCATCGCGCTCCGGGAGGCCATTCGCCGTCATGACCTCCCTCCCGAGCCGTTCCGCGATCTGCTCGAGGCCTTCCGCCTGGACGTGACCAAGAAGCGGCACCCCGACTTCGCCTCCGTCCTGGCCTACTGCCGCCTGTCGGCGAACCCCGTGGGCCGGCTGCTCCTGCACCTTTTCGGCCACCAGGAGCCGCGACTGAGAGGCTGGTCGAACGCCATCTGCACGGCTCTGCAGCTGTCGAACCACTGGCAGGACGTGGCGATCGACATCGCGCGCGACCGTATCTACCTGCCCGCGGACGATCGCGAGCGGCTGGGTGTGACCGAGGAGGACCTGAGGCGCGGGAAGATGACCGAGGGTTTCAGGGAGCTGATGGGCGAGATGGTGGGGCGCACGCGCGACATCTTCGACGCGGGCCGGCCGCTGTGCAACGCCGTGCGCGGGCGGCTGCGCTGGGAGCTGAGGCTGACCTGGCTCGGGGGGCGGCGGGTCCTCGATCGGATCGAGGCCGCCGGGTACGACGTCTTCGCCCATCGCCCGCGCCTCGGTTTCGGCGACGCCGCGGCCATCGCCGGACAGGCCGTCAGGTGGAGATCATGAGCGGTCCGGCAAGCCCCCAGGTGGCCCCCCGTGGCGTTGGTTCCACGGGGTCCTCGTTCCACTACTCTTTCGGCCTGCTGCCGCGCGGCCAGCGGCGTGGGATTGAATCGGTCTACACCTTCTGCCGGGTGGTCGACGACCTCGTGGACGAGTCGGACGCGGCCGGTGGAAGAGCGGGGGCGGCGGAAGCGCTGCAGCTCTACCGCGATGAGGTCGAGCGCTGTTTTCACGGCACGCCGACCCTCCCGGTCACCCGCGATCTGCAGGGGACGATCCGCGAGTTCGGCATCGCCCGCGCCCCCCTCGAGGCGATTCTGGAGGGTGTCGCGATGGATCTCAGCAGGTCCAGGTACGACACGTTCGATGACCTGCGCGGCTACTGCGTGCGGGTCGCCTCGGCGGTCGGCCTGGTCTGCCTCTCGATCTTCGGGTGCAGCCACCCGCGCAGCCGCGACTACGCGATCGACCTCGGCATCGCGTTGCAGCTCACCAACATCCTGCGCGACCTGCGCTCGGACGCCCTTAGGGGCCGGATCTACGTGCCGCTCGACGAGATGGCGGCGTTCGGCTGCGGCGAGCGGGAGTTGCTGGCCGGGGATTGCAACGCCGCTTTCCACTCTCTGATGCGTCACCAGATCGCGCGGGCCCACCGGTACTTCGACAGCGCAGCCGCGCTGCTGCCGCGGGAGGAGCGCCGGCGGCTTCTCGCCGCCGAGGTGATGGGGGCGATCTACAGGAATCTTCTGCGCCGGATCGAGGCCGACCCGGCGCATGTCTTCCGACGCCGGATCGCCGTCCCGCGCCTGACCCAGATCGGCGTCACGCTGCGGGTCTGGATCACCGGCCACGCCGGGATCTGACCGTGGAGACCGGGGCCGGCCGCGCCGCCGATGTGATCGTCGCCGGCGGCGGATTCGCCGGGCTTGCGGCGGCCACCGCGCTCGCGGAGGCGGGCGCCGGGGTCGTCGTGCTGGAGGGCCGTCCGCACCTGGGCGGCCGGGCTCGATCCTGGACCGATCCCGAGACCGGCGCCGTGGTCGACAACGGACAGCATCTCTTCATGGGGTGCTACCGCGAGACGATCGCATTCCTCTCGCGCATCGGTACCCTCGAAGACCTTGTCCTGCAGCCGCGGCTGCTCATGCCGCTCGTCGACGAGGGGGGGCGCGTCGGCCTGTTCCGGCTCTCCGCGCTCCCTTCCCCGTGGGGTCTCCTGGCCGGCCTGCTGCGGTTCCCCGGGCTCGGCCTCTCCGGGCGGCTCGGGCTGCTGCGCGTGGCGCGGGAGGTCCGCCGGAGGTCGCGGCCGCAGTCCTCGGCAGCCGCCGACGCTCTCGACGGGCAGAGTGTCGCGGGCTGGCTCGACGACCTGGGCCAGTCGAGGGAGGCGTGTCGGCGGCTCTGGGAGCCGGTCGCGGTCTCGGCCCTGAACGAGGCCCCGGAGCGGGCCTCGGCGGCGATGTTCCTTCCCGTGCTTCGCGAGGCGTTTCTCGGGCATCCCGAGGGATCCCGTCTCGGGCTGTCGCGCGTCGGGTTGAGCGAACTTTACGCCGAGCCGGCGGCGCTGTATCTCAAGGCCCGGGGTTCGGAGGTCCGGCTCCGTTCGCAGGTCCGGAGGATCCTGCTGGAGGGGGATCGGTGCGCCGGGGTGGTGCTGGCGGATGGACGGCCGCTCGCGGCGCGCGCCGTGGTGGCGGCGGTGCCCGCCGAGGACCTCCTCGAGATCCTGCCTCCGGGTATCGCGGCCGAGCCGTTTTTCTCCGGCGTGGCGCATCTCGAGACCTCTCCCATCGTCTCGGTCTATCTCTGGTTTGGCGCCCCCGTGACCGACCTGCCGCTTGCGGGGCTGGTGGGGGGCACCTGGCAGTGGCTGTTCAACCGCGAGGCTATTGCACCCCCGGGGGGGCTCTCCCATGCGGGCGGCAGCCACGCGGTCACCCTGGTCTGCAGCGCGGCGCGGGATCTCGTCGACCGTCCGCGCGAGGCCCTCGTCCGATCGGCGCTCGAGACGCTGCACCTCTATTTCCCCGCCTCGCGCCGGGCGGGGCTTCGGCACTCGCTGGTGATCAAGGAGAAGCGCGCCACGATCGCCCCGCGCGTCGGCGGAATGCGATGGCGGCCTCCTTTCCGCACGCCGGTGCCGGGGCTCCACCTGGCGGGGGACTGGACGGCGACCGGGCTCCCCGCCACGATCGAGGGGGCCGTGCTCTCGGGACACGCCTGCGCCCGGCAGGTCATCGAGACGAGTGTCCCATGAGCCTGGCGGCGGGCGCCGGTCTCCTGTTCCTGGGGCTCCTGGCGTGGCTGGTCGGCGCCCACTTCAAGGCGCTCCGCTTCTTCGACCGTCCGCAGCTTGCCCGGAACCGCCTCTTCGACCCCGTCCTCACGCTCCTGGCCTGGGTCCTGGTGCCCGCGGGGGTTGTCCTGATCGCCCGGGCGCGTCCCGCGGCCGGCGCCGTCACCGCGCTGGTTCTCATCGGTCTCTGGGGCTACCGGCGCCTCATACGCAGCGTGGCGTTTCAGAGGCAACTACTCAGGCGTGATCTCGAGGCACTCAGGCGGCGCCATCCGGGGGAGGCGGACAAGGTGCTGCTCTGCCGGCTGGTCTACCGCAGGCACCCCGGCTGGGGGGAGGAGCTGATCGAGCAGATGGTGTTCGACTACCCGGCGGTCGACGACCTGGCGAGGATGCTGGCGAAGATGGAGAAGGGGTTCCGGGGATTCAGGCCTTGAGGAGGGGAACGATGGCGTCCTGGACGATCGTGGTGACCTCGGCGCCGCTCTCGCTCATGTAGACATCGATCTCGCTGCGCACGCCGAATTCCTTCAGGTAGATCCCCGGCTCGATCGAGAACCCCGTGCGGGGGATCAGCTGACGGTCGTCGATGGTCTCGAGGCTGTCGATGTTGCAGCCGTTGCCGTGGACCTCGAACCCGATGCTGTGCCCGGTGCGGTGCAGGAAATGATCGGCGTGTCCCCGCGCCCGGATGAATTCGCGCGCCACGGTGTCAACCTCGGCGCCGCGCATCTTGCGATTCCGGGCCGCGCCCTCCTTGAGAAACGCCACCGCGGCGTCGCGCGCTCCCGCGACGATGTCCCAGATCTCGCGCTGCCGATCCGGGACTACCGCGCCCAGGGAGGCCATCCAGGTAATGTCCGCCCAGATCGAGCCTTCCTTCTCCTCGCGGCACCATAGATCGAGCAGTAGCAGATCTCCCTTGCGGATGGGAGCACTGTCCTTGGGGCGGACCTCGTAATGAGGATTGCCGCTGTTGGCGTTGACCGCGACGATCGGCGGCTCGTGGTGCATCCGGCGCTTGATGAACTGCTCAATCATGAACTGCTGCAGGGCGTATTCCGTGATCGGGGTGCCCGCGGCGACCTTCCGGGTCACCTCCGCGTAGGTCGCGTCCAGGACCTCCTTGAGCCCGGTTGCAGCGCGCCGGTGGGACGCCAGTCCCTCCGCGCTCCAGCGCGCCTCGAAGTACTGGGTGAGGTCGGCGCTGCCGACGATCTTCGGCCCGGCGGCGCGCACCATCTCGATCGTCCCCGCGTCCACCCTCGAGATGTAGGGAATGGCGCCTCCCGGAGAGTATTCCATCGCGACCGTGCCGACGCCGGCGAGCAGGTCGCGGAGCTTTTGCTGCAGCTCGCTGTAGCCGACGAACGCCACGCGCCGGCCCGGCAGGTCGGCGAAGAGGTGCGCCTCGATTGCGTGATGGAGCCAGACCGGCTCGCCCGCCGCCGGGAGGAGGCCGAACCAGCGGCGCGTCGCGAGGCGGTCCTCGCCGAGTCCGGTGACGTGGCGCGCCACGGGGTTCATCCCGTGGAAGTCGTAGAGCAGCCAGCCGTCGAAGCCGAGCTCTTTCAGGATGGTTTGAATCTCGGGCAGATTCACAATTTCGTACTTTACCATAGCCGGCGGGCCGCTGCTCCGCCGCAATCGCAGGAGGACACGCTATTTCATCTTGACGGTCGAGGTACACCGCCGTAGATTCCGGAGCGCTCCTTACCGAATGACTTGCTGTCGCGTACTTCAGAGAATTACAAGTCCTGGATCCGCAGGGGAGCAATTCACATCTCGAGGGAGAATCGGATGAAGAAATTCTGGCTGGTACCGGTGGTTGGCGCACTGATCGCCATGCCGGTGTTCGCGGGATTGTCCGGAAAGTCGAAGGCCGCGGACCCGGCGACCGTGGGAAGTTTCGCATTGAAGGTGGCGGTGGCGCTCGGGCTCGAGCCCGGGAGCGAGAATGAAGCGGTCGCATCCCTGAGGGCGGCCGGCGCCAGCGTGAACGAAAATCCCGGCGCCCGGCTCACGGAAGGAGTGGCCGCGCGCGTCCTCGTGGATCTTGGGCTGAAGGTCGCGCCGCCGAAGAATCCGTCCAAGCCGGTCTCCGCCAGCCTGGCGAGCGCTCTGGCGACCCAGGTGGCGCTGACCACCTCGGCGAAAGTGGCTTCCAAGGGGGCCTCCGCCCCGCCCCCGCCGGTCTCCTGCCTCACCTCCAAGAATCATGGGCAATGCGTCAGTTGCTGTGTGCATTCCGGGTTTAAGGGCAACTTCTGCTCGAAGTACTGCAAGGCCAACCAGCCTCCTCCTCCGAGCGGCAGCCAGCCGTAGTCCCGGCGGTCAATAAGACCGGACCAGGTCCCGAAGCGCCCCGCCCGGAAACGGGCCCGGGGCGCTCGTTTTTTGGGGGGGGGCGGCCGGGGCCGCGACGTGAGAAAATACCCCCCCATGATGCGCATCGGAAACGTCACCCTCGATCAGCCCCTGATCCTGGCCCCCATGGCCGGGATCACCGACCAGTATTTCCGGCTCATCCTCAAGCGGATTGGGGGGGTCGGGCTGGTCACGATGGAGTTCATCTCCTCCGAGGCCCTGACCCGTGGAAGCGAGCGGACCCGACAGATGATGCAGTTCGCCGAGGAGGAGCGCCCGCTTGCCATCCAGGTCTACGGCAGCGACCCTGCGCGGATGGCCGACGCCGCGGATTTCGTCCAGGCGCTCGGCGCCGATATCGTGGACATCAACATGGGATGCCCGGCAAACAAGATCCTGAAGGGGTGCGCGGGAGCCGCGCTGATGGGGGACCCCGGCCTGGCGCGGGAGATCGTCCGGAGCGTGCGCCGGCGGGTGGCCATCCCGGTGACCGTCAAATTCCGGATCGGGCTCGACGACAGCCGGGCGAATTACCTCGAGCTGGGCAGGATCTGCGAGGGGGAGGGGGCGTCGGCGGTGGCCATGCACGCGCGCACGGCCCGCCAGATGTTCAGCGGCCGCTCCGACTGGGACCGTATCAAGAGGTTGAAAGAAGAACTCTCGATCCCCGTCAGCGGCAACGGCGACGTGGAAACCCCGTCCGACGCCCTGGCGCTCTGGCGGCAGACCGGCTGCGACGGCGTGATGATCGGCCGGGCGGCGGTGAAGAACCCATGGATTTTCCGCCAGACGGCGGCGGCCCGGGCGGGCGAAACGCCGAGAGAGCCGACGCTCGCCGAGCGGCGCGATCTGATCCTGTTTCATTTCTCCATGCTGCGCGAGCGCGAGGAGGAGTTGTTCGCCCTTCACAAGATACGGACCTTCACAGGCTGGTACACGCACGGGCTGCCGAACGGCAGGGTCCTGCGCCAGAAGATCAACGGCATCGTCTCAGTGACCCAGTTCATCGAAGAGATCGAGGGCTTCTTCGACCTCCTCCTCGCTGCCTGATGACCTCCGCGAAACCCGGGGGGGAACGCCCGTCCCTGCGGGCCGCGGCGTGGGCCTTGCTCCTGGCGGGCTGTCTCGCCGCCTGCGCGTCCCCGAGAGAGGCCGGCCGCGGGATCACGGCGGAACCCCCGCCGGCGTCGGAGCCTGCCCCCGCCGCGACGAGCGCCGTCGCGCCCCTTCTGGGCATCCGGATGGACTTCGAGGTGGTCGATCTCCTCCTCGACCTCATGGACCGTCGGCAGGCCTCGGAAGGGGACCTCGACCGCTGGGCCAGGCTCCCGGGTAACCGCGAACTCCTCCGCATTGGGCGCGCGCACCACTCGTTGTCGAACGACACCCTCAAGCAGGCGGCCCGCGTCACGATCCTGGGCGGCATCTTTCCGGGGGCGGGGCCGCTCACCAGGATCGATGTCGGTCCCTGGGACCCGCTGCGCGACATCGTCGCCGCGATCAAGTCGCGAAGGGAGGAGCTGGCGGCGGCGATCTCCAGGGAGGTCACGGCCTATCTGCCGCCCGGGCGCACCTTTCCGCCGCTGCGGATCTTCTTTCACCTCGGGGGCACGTGGGACGGCCGCACCTCCGACGCCGTCTACATAAACCTGACCTTCTTCCAGTCGCGAGGCGTCGAAAGCCTGCCGGGCCTCGACGCCCTGCTCGTGCACGAGGTGTTCCACCTCGCGCAGTCGTACGTGCTTCCCGGGGTCGAGGATTACACCTCGCCGCAGAGCGCCCTGTTCACCGCCATGCTGCGTACCGAGCAGGAGGGGGTCGCCCGCCACCTCGAATACCGGCACCTGGCGGATGCGGCGCCGGCAACCAGCCTCGACCGGACGAATTTCCAGAAGTACGGTGACGGGCTGCGCCACGCGGCGGAGGACGCGGAGTCCCTCGCCGAGATCCAGGTCGCCGCGGCGAACGGCAAGCTCGATCGCGCGCGGGAGCTCATCGAACAGGCCTTCACCTCGGGGGGGCCTCTCTACGCCGTGGGGCACGCCATGGCCCGGACGATCGAGGAGCGCCTGGGGCGGCAGGCGCTCGTGACCGCGATCGTCGAGGGGCCAATGACCTTCTTCAGGTCGTACGAGGCCGCGGTCGGGGCGTCGGGAGGGGGGTCGATACTTCCGACCTCACTCGCGCCGGCGATCGAGGAACTGCGGCGCGGGTACGGCCGCGCCTGGTCGCGAACGACCCACCTGCGCCGGCTGGGGCGACGTTTCATGGAAGAGGGCCGGATGGGCGAGGCGATTCGGGCGCTGCGGCAGGTCGTGCGCACCGATCCGAGCGACGCGATTTCGGCCTACAACCTTGCCTGCGCCCACGCGCTCGCGGGATCGCGGCGCAGGGCCCTGTCCTGGCTGGAGAAGGCGGTGGTCAGGGGGTTTGACCGCTACAAGCACGTGGCTACCGACCCGGACCTCGAGTCGCTTCACGGCATGTCCGGGTTCGACGATCTTCTGCGGCGCCACGGGTTCGTCGTGGCGCCACCCGGATGATCAGCCCCTGAGGGCGCGCCGCCACCAGCGGCGCTTGGGCTTCTTGTCTTCCGCGTCGCCAGACGCAGCCGACTCGGCCGGCGGCTGGGCCGGAGCCTTGTCCCGCGAGCCGCCGGAACCCATGTAAGCGGGGGCCTGTTCGGAAGAGGCGACCCTCGGGAGCGGCGGTCGTCCTTCGTCATGAAGCACGACCTGGGGCGAGCCTCCGCGCGGGCGGGAATCCTGGGAGGTCGCGCCGGGCCTGGGCTGCCCCGCGCCGCCACGACCGCGACGGCGTCGACGGCGTCGCGGGGGTCTCTGTCCGGGCTGCTGGCCCGCGCGGCCCGCCGGGGCCGGCGCTTCGCCGTTGCCGGATCGGGTCTCCCGTTCCCTCGCGTCGGGGGCGGGCGCACCGAAGTCCGCGGCAGGCCACGCCGGTCCGTCCTCGCCCTCGGGGCCCTCGGAGAAGACCGGGGCATCGGGGTCCGAAAGCGCCGCCGAAGCAGCGTGCTCGGCCTCCGGGCGATCTTCGGGCCGCGCGGCGCCGTCCTCGGCCCCCTGGCCCCGCCCGTGCCGCCGCCGGCGGCGGCCGCGCTTTCTCTTGGCCGGGGAGGCCTCCACGATAGTCGTGGCCGGGAGCGACGCTTCGGGCGGCCGCGGGGGAGGCGGGACCAGCGTCCCGTCCGCCATCGCCTGATCGACCTCCTCCGCCGTGACGATGGGTGCGATCTCGATCTCCTCGCGGCGGATCTCGGCGATCTCGAACTCGTGCGACTTCATCCTCTCTTCGGGGACGACCGCGATGTGCAGGTGGTGGCGGCTCTCCAGGTGGAACAGGTCGTCGCGCTTGTCGTTGAGGAGGTAGATCGCGACCTCGGGGGCCAGGTAGACTTTCACCTCGGAGAGATCGCCCCGCACGACGCGCGAATGAATCTTGCGGAAGGCGGAGCGCGCGGCCGCCTCGGGGGTGCGCACGACACCGTCGCCGGAGCAGCCGGGGCACTCCATGAACGACGACGTGGCCTTGGCCGACTTGAGCCTCTGGCGCGACACCTCGAGCAGGCCGAGCTTGCTGATCCGGGTGACGTCGTAGCGCGCCTTGTCGCGCGACATCGCCTCCGAGAAGGCCCGTTCCACCTGCCGGATGTGCTTGCTCGTCTCCATGTCGATGAAGTCGATGACGATGAGCCCGCCGATGTCCCTGAGGCGAAGCTGCCGCGCGATCTCCTCCGCCGCCTCGAGGTTCGTGCGCAGCGCGGTGTCCTCGCTGCTCGCGGAGCGGGTCGAGCGGGCCGAGTTGACGTCGATGGCGGTGAGGGCCACGGTCTGGTCGATGGAAATCGCCCCTCCCGACTTGAGTTGCACCACGCGCTTGAAGATCCGCTCGATCTGCTCTTCGAGGTTGTATTTCGAAAAGATCGGCTTGTCGCCCGTGTAGAGCCTGACGACCTCAACACTCCCGGGCATGTGGGCCTCGAAGAACTTCCTGGCCCGGCGGTGGGTCGTCTCGTCGTCGATCAGCACTTCCTCGATGTCGCTCGTGAAGTAGTCGCGGATGGTGCGGATGACCAGGTCGCGCTCCTGGTACACGAGCGCCGGGGCCTTGGCCTGCGCACTCGCCTTCTCGATGTTGCGCCACAGCTCCAGGAGGGCCTCGAGGTCGGTTTGAAGCTCGTGGATGCTGGTTTCCATCCCCGCGGTGCGGACGATCACCCCGAACCCCTCGGGAATGGTCAGGTCGTCCAGGATCCGGCGGAGCCTTCCCCGCTGGTCCTCGTCCTCGATCTTGCGTGAGATGCCGGCGGCGTCGGCGCCCGGCATCAGCACCAGGTAGCGCCCCGGCAGGGAATAGTAGGTGCTCAGGGTCGGCGGCTTGCTGGCGTAGGAATCCCGGATCACCTGCCCCAGCACTTCCATGCCTTTATCGAGGTGCCGGACGATCCGGGCGCGGCCGCGGCCGCTCGTGCCTTCGCCGCGGCTCGGGAAGATCTTGAAATTCACCTCATCGAGAGGCAGGAACCCGGCCCGCTCGCCGCCGGAGTTGACAAACGCGGCCTCGAGCGCGGGGTTCACCCCCTCGACGATTGTTTTGAAGATGTTACCTTTGAGGTGCTCGTGGCTGAACGCCTCGATCTCGAAGACATCGAGCACACCGTTGTCCACGATCGCGACCCGGTGCTCTTCCTCCGCGGTCACGTTGACCAGCATCGACTTTGACATGCAATCTCCTCATATCCGCCATCCTCGAGGCCGCCGGCCTCCTTTGGCCTGCGCATTCCGAATGGAAGCGTGTGGCAGGCTCGATCGGGCCTTTGACCCCGGCCCGAGTGCCCCACCTATTAAGAGCGCAGTATAGCACCCCCCATTCCGGGGAAGAAACATGATCGCCGGAGGCCCGGCGCGCAACCCGAACGCCCCCGCGCGGCTTATGGGATAGAATCTCGCCTTCGCTCAGGATGTGCCTCTCGGGAGGAAGCCAACATGGCGCAGCAAGTGGTCGCAGGAGGGCATCCGACCGGATTCGCGGCGACGACCCGCTCGGACCCGTGGTGGGTCGGGGCGCTGCTCACGTTCCTCGGACTCGGCGCCTTCGTGGTCTACAGCACCTGGGCCGCATTCCAGGGCTCGCACTACTATTACGGACCGTATCTCTCGCCCTTTTATTCGCCGCTTCTCTACGTGGATCCGGCCGCCGCCGGGGCCGCTCCGCTCTCTCACGCCTGGCTTGGGCGCTGGCCCGCCTGGTGGCCCGCGGCCCTGCCCGCATCTCCGGCATTCCTCGTCCTCATATTCCCGCTCTCCTTCCGCGCCACGTGTTACTACTACCGCAAGGCTTACTATCGATCGTTCTTCGGCACCCCTCCGGCCTGCGCGGTCGGTAGCATTCCCAGGAAAAACTACAAGGGGGAGACCGCACTGCTGGTCGTCCAGAACCTGCATCGATACGCGATGTACGCTGCCATCATCTTTATATTCTTCCTGTTCGCGGACGCCATCGCGGCGTTCTTCCGGAACGGGCAATTCGGGGTCGGTGTGGGGAGCATCATCCTGCTTGTCAATCCCACCCTCCTGAGCCTCTACACCTTTGGCTGCCATTCGTTCCGGCACCTCGTCGGCGGGCGGCTCGATTGCTTCTCCTGTGACCGGGCTGCGACTGTGCGACACGGGCTCTGGGCTACTGTCACGTCGCTCAACGAACGGCACATGGAATTCGCCTGGCTCAGCCTTTTCTGGGTCGGGTTCACGGATCTTTATGTCCGCCTGGTGTCGATGGGTGTCGTCCACGACTTCAGCACCTGGAGATAGTCCTTGAGCGATCTGTCCGAGCTGGAGACCCACGAGCACGACGTCGTCGTGATCGGCGCCGGCGGCGCAGGCCTGCGGGCCGCGATCGAATGCTCGGCGCTCGGGCTCCGCGTCGGGGTCGTCTGCAAGTCGCTCCTTGGCAAGGCCCACACGGTGATGG
>JANMQK010000360.1:0-2689 GCA_031370485.1 Acidobacteriota bacterium
GCCGTGCCGGCCGCGGGCGTGGGCTCGCCCCCCAGGCCGGGGAGCGTGGGCGAATAGTGGGCGTGGACCAGCTTCCAGCCTTCCTTGGACCGGCGGAAGACCTCCGTCGCCTCGCCTCGATCCTTGACCTCCTGGTCGCCCATCTTCCCGGTCAACGCCCATTCGTACGTCACGTAAGCCAGCTGCCCGTCCGCTTTGACCTGAACCGCGTCGATCGTCATGTGGATCTCGTTCAGGCGATCGAAGAAATTCTTCAGCACCGCGGCAATCCGCTCCCACCCCTGGAACCGGCCGGGCGGCGGGACGTCGAACAGCATGATGTCGGCCGACCTGGACCAGATCTGCGACAGCGCCGCCAAATCCTTCTTGTTGAACGCCTCAACCTCCCGCGCGACGAGGGCGCGAATCGCCTCGACGTCCTTCGTGCCGTCCGAGCGGCAGCCCGGCAGCGAAACGGCCGAAAGCAGCACGAGGGTCGCGAGTCCGAGGACGTAGCCTCGTCCCCGGGAGAGGGACGGGAGCAATGGTGCGGCGGGACGGTGCGGGCGGCGGGCTGCGCGCATCACGTCGCGAACTTTAACGCACGCCCCGGAGAGTGTCAATCGAACCGCAGGCTGACGCTCACACCGTCGCGCAGGGGCAGGATCGTCGTGTGCAGGTGCGGATCGGCGTACAGAAGACGCGTCAGCTCGCGAACGCCGCGCGTGTCGTCGTCCTGCTCGGGACCGGCAACCTTGCCCGACCAGAGCATGTTGTCGCAGATGAACAGGCCGCCGGGGCGCAGTCGATCTTTCAGCAGGGGATGGACCCGGGGATAGTCGCGCTTGTCGATGTCGCAGAAGATGATGTCGAATGGCCCCGGCGTTCGCGCCAGCCGGTCGAGCGCGTCGTCCTTGTGGATTTCCGCCTTGTCCAGGAGGCCGGCCCGCCCGAGAAACTCGCGGGCCGCGGCGCAGTTTTCCGCCGAGCCGTCGGTCAGGACGACCCGCCCGCCGGCCGGCAGGGCGCTCGCAAACCACCAGGCAGAGTACCCGAACCCCGACCCGCACTCGAACACCCGCACGGCGCCCAGTGCGCGTGCTTGAAGATACAGCAGCCGCCCGACCAGGGGACCGACGATCGGGAACCGCCTCGACTCGCCCAGCCGCTCCATCTCGGCGACCACCGGATCGCGCGGTGGCGTGACCGCGTGCAGGTATTTCTCGATCGCTTCTGTGACGATGTCCATGACGTCCCTCCCCCTCCGGTGCGCGACAGGCGACCGGTTGAATTCTATCGCCGTTCCGAGGCGACGCACCCTGCGTTCGACGGGCCGTCTGAGACGGAGCGCCGGGGCCCCTCCGCGCGGTCTTCAGCGCGGAGGGCGGCGCGCAGCGAAGCGAGGGGAGATGTCGCGCAGCGACACCGGACCCGTGCCCGGCGGATGCAGGGCGTGGCGCCCCGGGCGGCGACTACCTCGGTCGGCGCGGTACTTGATCCGGCGAGCGGTGTCTGCTAGCATCCCGCAGTTTTGTTCCGCCGCCGGCGCACGCCGGGGCGATTCCAAAGGGACACGAGAGAAGGAGCATGGCGCCGTTGAAGCAGCGCGCGCGTCACACGGCCGTGGCCAGGTCGGGACTTGGCCTGTTTGAGATCCTGAGCAGGCCCGGCAGCCGCACCGAGTGGGGAAGGGATCTGCCCCCGGGACAGCGCGACGCCGCCGGGTTCTGGTTTCCGCACGGGTACGGCGAGCCTGCCGAGATCGTCGCGGCGCTCGAGAGACCTTCACTCACCCGGGAACGCCGTAACCCGAAGCGCCGCGTCGCCGGCCGGGGCGAGCCCGTCCCGGCCGGGAGCGAGATCACGGTGCCGCTTCCGGCGCCGGTGAGCGACAGCGTGCCTCCAAGCGGCCCGCCCCGCCGCCCCGATCGCCGCCCCCGCCGCGCCACACGCGCACGGTCGCAGCGCGCTCGTTGACTCGCGCCGGAGTTCCGGCTAACATCGTCCACCCATGACACAAGAAGCGCGAGCACCAATCAAGCCCGGCCGTCTGTTCATCGACGGCCAATGGGTGGACTCATCCTCCGGCGCCTCGTTCACGACCGTCAATCCGGCCACCGAGGAGGCGATCACCCAGGTCTCCGAGGCGCAGGCGGTCGATGTCGATCGCGCGGTGAAGGCGGCCCGCAAGGCGTTCAGCGAAGGGGCCTGGCCGCGCCTCGCCCCCGCCGACCGCAGCCGGATCCTGTGGAAGATCGGCGACCTCCTCGAGAAACACCTGCAGGAAGTGGCAGAGATCGAGACTCTCGACGCGGGGAAGACCATCACCGAATCGAGCCGCGTCGACGTGCCGATGGCGGCCGACTGTTTCCACTACTTCGCGGGCTGGGCGACGAAGATCGAAGGCGAGACGGTGTCCGTTAGGGCGCCCTCGTTCAACTACACCCTGCGGGAACCGCTGGGTGTCGTGGGTCAGATCATCCCCTGGAATTTCCCGATCCTGATGGCGGCGTGGAAGGTGGCGCCGGCGCTGGCGGCCGGCAACACCGTGGTGCTCAAGCCGGCGCAACAGACGCCTCTGTCGGCGCTGCGTCTCGCCGAGATCGCGCAGGAGGCGGGCCTGCCGCCCGGGGTGCTGAACGTCGTCCCCGGCAAGGGCACGGTCGCGGGCACGGCCCTCGTCGAGCACCCGGGGGTCGACAAGATCGCC
>JANMQK010000361.1:0-2937 GCA_031370485.1 Acidobacteriota bacterium
GCGACAGTCTCCAGGACGTGGCGCGGGTCAAGCCGTCGGCGGACAGGCTCCAGGTCGACGGGGACATCATTGACGTGCTTTCCGACCCGGTCAGTGGCGACCTTGCGAAGGTGCACACGGCCGTGTTCCTGGCCCAGCAGGCGGCGTTGATCGAGGAGAACCGCACCCACGCGGTCTTCAACGCGATGCGGGGTGTTGCCGACTCTCTCTCGCCGTGGCCCGGGTACAAGGCGATCGTGCTGATGGGCGATGGCTTCGCCGAAAACGCCGCGTGGGAGCCGTTTCTCCGGATCGAAGGAGCCGCGCCGGCCGAGGCGATCCGGATCCTGCGGACCTACGCCACCCAGATCTACGAAGCGGTGCGTTCACGGGACATCCGGCACGACATCAAGGACTTCGTGCAGGACATGACGGCGTCAGGAGTGACGATCCATACCATCCAGACGTCGGGCCTGGTCGCCGCCGCGCCAGGGGTCTCCCGGGCCGCAACGCTGCGAGGCGATCCGCTCAAGGCGATCGCCTCGAACACGGGTGGTGTGACCTGGGCGCTCAACAACCCCCTGCAGGGACTTGAAAAGGCGGAAGGCTCCGCCCGGGCCTACTACGTCCTTGGCTACGCCCCCGATGGGGAGCATGACGGACGGTTCCACTCCATCAGCGTCGAGTTTACGCGCAGCGCCGCGAATGGGGGCGCGCGGGTCACCGCGCGGCGGGGTTTCGTCCTGCTGAAGCCCGCGGACGCCTATGCCAGGACGATCCAGGCCGCTCATACGGTCCCGGAGTTGTTCCGCGGTGTCGAGTTCGACCTGAGTGTTGTCCTCGGCCCCGCGTCGCGCTCGGAACGAACGGTCGATGCGGTGCTGCATGTGCCGGAGGGGCAGGTGCTCTTCCTGCCCCGGGGCGGCTCGGAGACGGCGGACCTCGAAGTAGGGTTGGTCGCGATCGGGGAGGGGGAGGCGGAGACCTTCCGCCTCTCCCGGCACCTGCATCTGGAGCGCCCGAGGCCGGCGGGTGCGGGGGGACCGCGCGGCCTGGACCTCTTCGTGCGTTTCCCGCTGCCGCGCTCAGCCCAGACGCTGACCGCGGTCATCTCCGACCGGTCTTCCGGCAGCACGGGAGGAGCGCGGGTCGCTCTGGAAAAAAGCGCTGATTCCGCGCCCGGTGTGGTTGGGTTGTCGCTTTACTCGCTGAACGAGTCGAGCCTGTGGTTCGATCTCCAGGACGCCGCGGAAAGGCCGTCCGTGAAGACACGCGGACCGGCGCTCAAGTCGTCCTTCCGCGCCGGCGAGGCGATCGCGGTCGGGTACCGCCCCCAGGCGAGTGCCGGCGGTCCGTCATCGCCGGTTGTGGAGGTTCGCCGCGGAGACGATCTGATCCGGACTCTGCAGCCGTCGACGGGAGCCCCGCCGCCGGGCGACGCCCCGGTTCGCCTGACGCTCCCCCTGGACGGTCTTGGCCCGGGCGATTACGTCATCGCCATCCGGTACCCGGATCGCAAGGACGCTCCGTCCGCGACCCTTCATTTCCGCATCCTTCCAGAGGGATGATCCCGGGCGCCATTCAGCCGCGGCGGCCGCTCCCGGTGGTCCACTCGTGCAGCTTCTTCGCCGCCAGGTCGCGCCCTCCCAGGCCGAAGGCGAGGGCGAACGCCACCGCCGCCGCCCCCAGGACGATACCGAAGGCCAGGCTGATGATCCTCTCGGCGAGACCCATCTGGCTCAACCCGATGGCGCCCGCCAGGACCAGGATCGAGATGCGCGCCACCGAAGCCAGGAACGCCGCCTGCGGGGCGCTGCTCGGTACCGACTGACGACGTCAGACTTGCCGCGAGCATAGCAGCGCAGGTCCGGGAGGGGAGGACAATCCTCGTCAGGCGGCCCGGACCGGTTGACGGGTCCCGATCTGCGCCTAAGTTTTCTGGATCGGAGGTGCCCCGATGGATGAGTCCCGCGCGTCCGATCACAGAATCGAACCGGAATTTCTCGGCCCCCTGGGGGACCGGCCCCTGGCGCAGAGCGCCGCGGCCGCGGGCCCCGGCGACCTGTTCCCGGGCGCCTCGAACTTCTTCGGAGCGAGACAGCAGGCGAAAAGGCGGAAGCAGTGGGATGACGTCCGCCCAATCGTCTCGAGACTCCTGCAACCGGGCGAGCGGATCCTGCACGTGGCCTACGCCACCCAGGTCCCGCCTGCGCTTCACTCGATCGGCCTCGGGTACATGGCGTTTCTCTATCACCAGGTGCTTCTTGTCCTTACCGATCAGCGGGTGATCGAGGTGCTCCTGAATGTCCGCGCCAGCGGCCCCGGGACGCGTCTCCGGTCGTTCCCGTACCGGCACGTCCGCGCGATGAAGATGTCGTTCGGACGGCTCACGCTCGTGCCCGCCTCCGGAAGGAAGCAGGGGTGGAGGTTCGGCATCCGGGGAGACAGGAAACTCGTCCAGCTTCTTCTGCCGCGCCTGCAGCCGCGGCTTCTCGCCGAAGGTTCGGGCCAGGCCGAGAGGCTGCCGACCTGGCACTGCCCTCGCTGCGCCGCGGCGATGCCCGAGAAGCCCCCCTCATGCGCGTCGTGCGGCGCCCTGTTCCGGTCGCCGCGGGTCGCGACCCTTCTGTCCCTGGCCTTCCCGGGAGCGGGACTCTTCTACGCTGGCCATCCCGCGCTCGCGGCCTTCGATTTCCTGGGGGAGGTCCTGTTGTTCGGCGTCTGGATCATGCTGATGGCCGGCGCCTCGCCGGGCGAGGGGCTCTGGGCGGCCCTGGGCGCCGGCGGATTCTTCTTTCTCCTGACGAAGGTCGAGAGCATCCACGTGGGGCATGTCCTCGTGGCGCGCTCCGTGCCGGAAACGGCGGCTCGCCGCGAACGGTTCAAGAAGGTCGGGTTCGTCGGGGCGGCTCTCTCGGCGCTCTGTCTTGTGGCGGTGTTCCCGCTGGCCGGCACGGC